>CAYTUL010000023.1:0-16629 GCA_964441135.1 uncultured Desulfobacteraceae bacterium
CCTCATGATGTCGCCAAGATTATCGCCCTTGGAGCCGACGGGGTGTGCACCGGCACGGCGGATATGGTGGCATTGGAGTGCATCAGATGCCATAACTGTGAAAGCGGGAGGGGTTGTGCAAGGGGCATCGCCACGACGGATCCCGAGTTGACGGAATTGATGGACAATGAATGGGGCACCCAACGTGTGATCAACCTCTTTATGGCATGGAAAAGGGAAATCACTCGAATCCTGAAACGGCTGGGTATGAAAAGCCTGAAAGAGCTTGTAGGAAGAAGGGAATGCCTTGTTCATCTGGATTATTTGGCAAATGGAAAAAAGTGAAGAACAATGAACCAGGATCAGAACATACAAAAAATAATCCGGTCAAGGGAACCCCTGATCGCGGGTTTACCAGCGGGTTCCCTATATGAGACCGGGGCCGAAGGCGGTTGCGGTGTAACGGGCTTCGCCTGCAGCATTCCGGTGAGGGGGAAGCACATATTCGAACCTTCCAAACAGATGCACAACCGTGGCAACGGCCGCGGGGGCGGTATCGCGGCCATGGGCTTTGACCACAACATGCTCGGCATCTCGGCGGAAACTCTTGAAGAGGACTATATCCTTCAGGTCGCGATCTTAGAGAAAGATGTGATTGAGGACTTGAAGAATCATTTTATCGAACCCAATTTCAATGTGGATTTCGCTGAGAATATACCCCATATAGACGATTACCGGGATATTCAAGGGCTCTCCGTTCGCCCTCCGGACGTGTGGCGTTTCTTCGTACGGGTGAAGCCGGAGGTGCTCAAGGAATTCCGGTCAAGGAATGACCTGGAAGGGATAGCGGAACGTCGTGCTGAGGATGAGTTCATGTATCAAAACAGCTTCAAAATAAACAGAAGATACTATGACGCCTTTGGCAAACAGCATGCTTTCGTCCTTTCCCATGCGCGAAATCTTTTTATATTAAAGATCGTTGGCTATGCGGAACAGGTGGTCCAGTATTATAAATTAGACGACTTCAAGGCCCATGTCTGGATTGCTCATCAGCGATACCCAACCAAGGGAAGGGTATGGCACCCTGCAGGCGCCCATCCCTTCATCGGAATGAACGAGGCACTGGTGCATAATGGTGATTTCGCGAATTATCATTCCGTAACCGAATACCTGAGGCAAAGGAATATTCAACCCCTCTTTTTAACGGATACGGAGGTATCCGTCCTGATGTTCGACCTCTATAGCAGGACATACGGCTACCCATTAGAATATGTAATCGAGGCCTTGGCTCCCACCATGGAGAGGGATTTCAATAAACTGCACCCGGAAAAACAAAGGATTTACAGGGCGATTCAGGCCACGCATATCCATGGGTCGCCGGATGGGCCCTGGTTCTTTATTATCGCAAGAAACGATACGGAAAATCATAAATTCCAGCTCATAGGGATCACGGATACGGCAATGCTCAGGCCCCAGGTATTCGCCTTACATGACGGGCCGGTACAGGTCGGGTTGATTTGTTCGGAACAGCAGGCTATAGACGCCACCCTGAAAAGCCTAGCCGATGAGGACCCCAGGGTGGGAACGCACGCAGATCTATACTGGAACGCGAGGGGTGGAAGCCACACGGACGGCGGATCCTTTATTTTCAACCTGGAGAAAGACGATTCCGACCCAACCAGGCTGGCTATGACCTGTGTGGACAAGTTCGGGATAGAGATCAAGGCTCCGGAGGGCCAGACCGCCTACCTGCCTGGCAGGGCCTACTACTTTATGGAGGATGAAGAAAGGGAGCGTTTTAAGATATCCGATTTCTTTGAGCTTCAGCGTCCGGAACTTCTCTATGAGTATGTGATAAAAGGGATCAGAGAATGGGACTATGTGGACATTATGGGGCTTCTTCGCGAAATAAAGGGATGGGCGCTCAGAGGGGACGCACACCTCCAATTAGCGATAGACACTCTTACCCTTTTAATCGATCGAAGATATCCCTTTTATGATAAAAAGCGGCGGTCAATCCTCCAGATGATATTCCATACCATGGAGACCATTTTTCACCATTTACCTTCTCTTGAGAAGAGCAATGGGAATGGGTCTTATCGGTTTATCGACTGGGAAACCAGGCTTTTCTTCAGAGGCCCCAGCGACGATGAAAAAGTCCTTGTCATAGACGCCTCTCTATTCCCGCCCGAGGGCGATGAGTGCGACAGTCGTCTCATGGCCGAGGCCTTTTTTAGGGGATGGCGCCGGTTCATCGTTTTCGGTCTTAAGGGCCAGCGGTTTCACGGGTGCGGTTTCGGTCCTGATTCGGCGGGGGTGAGGATTGATATATATGGAAACTCCGGCGATTATTTGGGATCGGGAATTGACGGTCTCTCTATCCACGTGCACGGCAACGCCCAGGATCAATTAGGGCAAATCATGAAGTCGGGTGAAATGGTTATCTATGGAGATACCGGCCAGACATTTATGTACGGCGCCAAGGGTGGGGAGGTTTACGTGATGGGAAATGCCGCCGGTCGACCCCTTATCAACGCGGTGGGCAAGCCGAGAGTGGTCATAAACGGTACATGTCTTGATTATTTGGCTGAATCTTTCATGGCCGGAGATCCCCTGAACGGGGGAGGATTCGTGATATTGAACGGGCTGAAATTCGACAATGAAGGAAATGTTGTCCCCCAGGAGGCTCCATACCCCGGATCAAATCTCTTTTCACTGGCTTCAGGGGGGGCTATCTATGTCAGGGATCCCCTCAGGTTGATTGATGAAGAACAGCTCAATGGCGGTGAAATTGTGCTTCCTGATGAGAAAGACTGGGATCTGATACTCCCCTATCTAAGGAAAAATGAACAGTTGTTTGGAATTTCCATTGAGATGGACCTTCTGAAGGTCAATGGGAACGACAGAAATCCCCTCGAAGTCTATCGCAAGGTTAGACCCAGGCAAGTGAAAGAAATACCCGAAGACGGGCTCGAGGAATGGGGTGACTGAAAGGGCTCCTACAGGGCGTCTTCGTCTTCCTCTCCGGTTCTGATGCGGATGGCCTTTTCCAGAGGAATGATAAATATCTTGCCGTCCCCTATCTGACCCGTATAGGCATTTTCTTTTATCGCTTTGATAACACCGGGGACCATATCCGATTCCACGGCGACCTCGAGTTTTACTTTGGGAAGGAAATCAACTACATACTCGGCTCCCCGGTAAATCTCCTTGTGGCCTTTTTGTCTGCCGAAACCCTTGACTTCCGTGATAGTCATTCCGCTTACACCTAATTTTAGGACCGCTTCCTTAACATCTTCCAGCTTGAAGGGTTTAATAATTGCCTCAATCTTCTTCATTGTGAACTTCTCCTTGGAAAAGGAATTCAATAATAGTATTACTGGTCAACAGGGGAATAGGTTAAAATATGAGTAATAGATTGGGCTAAAAAGGATTCCGAAAACATGATTTTAGGATGGTATGATATTAGTAATACACTCTTTATGTCAAATATTTTATTGTAACTAATAATCGAATCAAGATGGTTCGGTTAAGAAAACAGGACGATAAAATTCATGATTCAATGGCTTTTTGATCAGGTTTTCATTTTACAATTATGTGGAGTATGCTAAGAACACAGAAGGATACGGGCATATAAAGAAAAAGGAAGGATGACATGAAGGCGTTGATAGCCCTGGAAGACGGTACGATTTTCAGTGGACGTTCATTTACCGGCCATGGCGAGGTCACGGGGGAGGTGGTCTTCAATACAAGTATGTCGGGTTACCAGGAGATCCTGACCGATCCTTCCTACTGCGGTCAGATGGTAACGATGACCTACCCCCTGATCGGGAACTACGGAATCAACTACGATGATGTGGAGTCGGATCGAATCCAGGTCAAGGCCCTGATCGTAAGAGAATACCAGGCAATGCCAAGCAATTGGAGATCCCGGATGAGCCTGGGCGAATACCTTAAAAACAACGGAATTCCCGGAATTGAAGGAATAGATACAAGGGCCCTTGCCAGACACATCCGGCTCCAGGGTGCCATGAAGGCCGCACTATCCACAAGGGACCTTGATCCTGATTCACTGGTAGAGAAAGCGAGACAGTCCCCTGATATGTTAGGCAGGGACCTGGTCAAGGTAGTCACCTGTGATAGGCCCTTGTTATGGCGTGATGGGAGGCCAAGAAATCTGGATGTAGAAATCGATGGATTTCAGTGGCCTGAAGACGAGGGGAAATGGCGTGTTGTTGCCGTGGACTACGGGGTCAAATACAATATAATGAGATCCCTGGAGAAGAGGGATTGTACTATACTCCTGGTTCCGGCCCATACGGATTCAGCTACCATTAACCGATTGGAACCCCAGGGATTATTTCTGAGTAACGGCCCCGGTGACCCGGCCGCGGTTACTTATGCCGTTGATACAATAAGGGAATTGTTAGGGACCCGACCTATCTTCGGTATATGCCTCGGGCATCAACTCTTAGGGCTGTCATTAGGCGGAAATACCTTTAAATTAAAATTCGGCCACCGCGGAGGAAACCAGCCGGTGAAAGACCTTTCAACGGGAAAGGTGGAGATAACGTCCCAGAATCACGGATTCTGTGTAGACATGAAATCCCTTCGTGATCCCGACATTGAACTGAGTCACGTCAACCTCAATGACAGGACACTTGAGGGCCTTATTCATAAAAAAATCCCCGTGTTCTCCGTTCAATACCACCCTGAAGCCTCACCGGGTCCTCACGAC
The DNA here is from genome assembly GCA_964441135.1 of uncultured Desulfobacteraceae bacterium. GTDB lineage: Bacteria > Desulfobacterota > DSM-4660 > Desulfatiglandales > HGW-15 > CAYTUL01. Next base: position 4,718 of record CAYTUL010000023.1, read on the forward strand.
GCGGGATACCTTTTTGACCGGTTTATTGAAATGATGAAAAGCCATGCGCCTTGAGATCTGAGTCATATATCACATTGAAGAAAAAAATTTATTTAAAACGAACATAAAATCATATGCCCAGACGTAAGGATCTAAAAAAGATATTAATTATCGGCTCCGGTCCCATCATTATCGGCCAGGCCTGTGAATTTGACTATTCCGGTACACAGGCCTGCAAGGCGCTAATGGAAGAGGGATACAATGTGGTGCTTATTAACAGCAATCCCGCCACGATAATGACCGACCCTGAAATGGCCCACCGGACCTATATCGAACCGATCACCCCTGAGATCGTGGCAAAAGTGATTGAAAGGGAGATGCCCCAGGCGGTCCTTCCCACCCTGGGAGGCCAGACGGGTCTTAATACAGCGGTAAAGGTCGCTGAGACCGGGCTCTTCGAAAAGTTAGGGGTGGAAATGATAGGGGCTTCGGTCCCGGTCATTCGCAAGGCCGAAGACCGTGAACAATTCAGGGACGCAATGGAAAAAATTAACCTGCGGGTCCCAAGGAGCGGTATTGCAAGAAACATGGAACAGGCAAGGGAAGTGGCCGAGAAGATCGGCTACCCCCTTATAATCAGGGCCAGCTTTACCTTAGGAGGAAGAGGAAGCGGTGTCGCCTATAACTGGGAAGAGATGGAGACCCTGGCGAATGACGGGCTTGACGCAAGTATGATCAACGAGATTATCATGGAGGAATCCCTTATCGGCTGGAAAGAGTTTGAGCTGGAGGTCATGAGGGACTTCAAAGACAACGTGGTCATCATATGTTCCATCGAAAACTTTGATCCCATGGGCGTTCATACGGGAGACAGCATTACGGTGGCACCGGCCCAGACACTGACCGACCGCGAATATCAGGTTATGCGTGACGCAGCCATTGATATTATCCGGGAGATCGGGGTGGAGACAGGGGGTTCCAACATACAATTCGCAATACACCCGGACAGCGGTGAAATGGTGGTCATCGAGATGAATCCCAGGGTATCCAGGAGTTCGGCCCTGGCTTCCAAGGCTACGGGATATCCCATTGCCAAGATAGCGGCAAAACTTGCCATAGGATATACCCTGGACGAGATAGCCAACGACATCACCAAAGAGACCTTGGCGTCCTTTGAGCCCACGATCGATTACTGTGTCGTAAAGATCCCGAGATGGACCTTTGAGAAATTTCCAGGCACGGAGGACAGGCTGACTACCTCCATGAAGTCCGTGGGTGAAACCATGTCTATCGGGAGGACTTTTAAGGAGGCCCTTCAAAAGGCCATAAGGTCCTTAGAGATAGGCAGGTTCGGATTGGGTTCGGACACTCCCGAGGCGGATGAGGATTTGGATCTTCTAAGCATAGAAGAAAGACTGATTAATCCCAACTCAAAACGGCTTTTTTACATACGAGAGGCCTTGAGAAGGGATATGCCCATTGAAAGGATATATGAACTATCCGGCATTGATCCATGGTTTTTATTTCATATCAAACAGATCGTTCTCATGGAAAACCGGTTACGGGAGATGGGAGAAAAAAATATGAATCCCAACGAATGGGAACCGGATTTCCTGAAGGAAGTAAAGGAGTTCGGTTTTTCAGATGTACAGCTTTCCTTCCTCTTTCATGAGGATGAAAAGAATATCAAAGAGATACGAAGTAAAAAAGGGGTGAATCCGGTATACAAACTGGTGGATACCTGCGCGGCGGAATTTGAGGCCTATACCCCCTATTACTATTCCACCTATGAGCAGGAGAACGAGATTCGTGCCACCGGGAAGAAGAAGGTCATTATCCTGGGTGGAGGTCCCAACAGGATAGGGCAGGGAATTGAGTTTGATTACTGCTGCGTCCAGGCTTCTTTCGCCCTGAGGGAGATGGGGATAGAGAGTATCATGATCAACAGCAATCCTGAAACGGTCAGCACGGATTATGATATATCCGATAAACTCTATTTCGAGCCGCTTACCCGAGAAGATGTGCTGAACATTATCGAACAGGAAAAACCGGAGGGGGTCATCGTACAGTTCGGAGGGCAGACGCCCCTCAATATATCCGTTCCCCTGGCCGAGGCCGGTGTCCCGATCCTGGGGACGAGCCCTGACAGCATTGATCGCGCCGAAGACAGGGAACGGTTTCAGGCGCTTCTGAAAAAATTGGATATTCTTCAGCCGCCGAACGGCATTGCAACAAATCGGGAGGAAGCCGTCCGGGTCGCGGCGAAGATCGGTTACCCTGTAGTTGTGCGGCCCTCCTTCGTCCTCGGAGGCAGGGCCATGGAAATCGTCTATGACGAGAAAGACCTGGAGTATTACATGGCGACCGCCGTTCTGGTCTCCCCGGGCAAACCCGTATTAATTGACAGGTTTTTGGAGGACGCCACGGAGATCGATGTGGATGCCATTTCCGACGGGACGGATACGGTGATCGGCGGGATAATGGAACATATTGAAGAAGCGGGCGTACACAGTGGAGACAGCGCCTGTGTCCTTCCCCCTATCTCATTGGATTCAAAGACGTTGGAGGAACTGCGGGGACATACAAAGGCTTTAGCTGAGGAATTGAATGTGGTGGGCCTGATGAACATTCAATACGCAGTCAAGGATGGGACTATCTATGTACTTGAGGTAAACCCAAGGGCATCAAGGACGATACCCTTTGTCAGCAAGACTATCGGGGTCTCCCTGGCCAAGCTGGCGACCAAAGTCATTATGGGGGGCAAACTGAAGGAGCTCGGAATAACCGCGGAGGTTATACCGTCCCATATATCCTGCAAGGAATCCGTTTTTCCATTTAACCGGTTCCCGGGAGTGGATACTATCCTCGGGCCGGAAATGAAATCTACAGGGGAGGTAATGGGCGTAGACAGTTCTTTCGGACTGGCATTCGCCAAGTCTCAGTTGGCGGCCGGGCAGGAACTGCCCCTGTCCGGGACGGTGTTTATCAGCGTCAAAGACAGGGATAAAATGGCGGTATTGAAGCCGGCATTAATATTCTACGATCTTGGATTCAGAATCGTTGCAACCGGGGGCACTTCTGCCTTTCTCTCAAAGCATATTGCCGTCACCCGGGTAAACAAGGTTAGGGAAGGCAGGCCCCATGTAGTAGACATGATAAAAAACGGGGAGATCGACCTTGTCATTAATACGACCAGTGACAAAAAGGCGATCTCGGAATCCTTCTCCATAAGGAGGAGCGCTTTGGTCCTGGGTATCCCCTATACGACGACCATTGCCGGAGCCAGAGCGACTGCAATGGCAATCAAGTCCATGATCCAGGGCAAACTGGACGTAAAGACAATCCAGGAATATCACAGGGCCATAGGACGAAGAACGCAATCATAAACGATTCGCGATAATTAGGAATCATTAAAATCCTGTCACGGTATAACGTTAAACGATGGGTATACAGATTATGAAATCGAATAATAAATTGTCCGAAAGGGAAATGCCTTCCGAACGCCCCCGGGATGAATGCGGTATTTTTGCCCTGTATGATCATGAAGAAGCGGCCAAACTGACCTACTTCGGGCTATATGCCCTCCAGCACAGGGGTCAAGAGAGCGCCGGCATCGTGGTGTCTGACGGAAAAAATGTGTTTGGGCACAAGGCAATGGGTCTGGTGCCTGAAATCTTTGAAGAGAAGATCCTTGAAAGTCTCCAGGGCAATATTGCCCTCGGGCATGTACGATATTCCACAACCGGTTCATCACTTCTTGTGAATGCCCAGCCCTTCAGGATCCAGTATGCTGGAAAGAGCCTGGCTATTGCCCATAATGGAAATCTTGTAAACGCGCGACGGATCAGAACGGAATTGGAAAACGGGGGTTCCATCTTTCAAACGACCATGGACAGCGAAATAGTCCTTCACCTGGTCGCGAAGGCAATGAAGCAGGGATTGGAAAAGGCCATGATTCACACGATGCGAAAGATAAAAGGGGCTTACTCAATGGTGATTATGACCGAAGACACCCTCATTGCGGTAAGGGATCCGAACGGATTCAGACCCCTCTGCCTCGGACGGCTGAACTCGGGATATGTTATCGCCTCCGAGACCTGCGCCCTTGATCTTGTGGAGGCTGAATATCTCCGAGAGATTATTCCGGGCGAGATCCTGATTATTAACAGGGATGGCCTCAGGAGTGTGAAGCCTGACATCATTTCTCGAAATGCCCACTGTATATTTGAGCTTATCTATTTCGCAAGACCCGACAGTAATCTTTTTGGCCAGAACGTGTACCAGTTCCGCAAAAAGCAGGGTAAACTTTTGGCGGAAGAATTTTCCGTAAGGGCAGACATTGTAATGCCCTTTCCGGATTCGGGTAACTACGCTGCCATAGGTTTCGCCCAGGAATCGGCGATCCCTCTGGAGATGGGGGTAATCAGGAACCATTACGTGGGAAGGACATTCATACAGCCGTCTCAGAGTATGCGGGACTTTGAAGTAAAGATCAAACTCAATCCGGTAAAGGAACTCTTGAAGGATAAAAGGGTGCTGATTATCGAAGATTCCATAATCAGGGGAACCACATCGAAAACAAGGATAAAGACCTTAAGAGCCATAGGAGCAAAGGAGGTCCATATGCTTGTCTCCTGCCCTCCACACCGCTTTCCATGCCACTATGGGATCGATTTTTCCACTAAGGGGGAATTGATTGCCGCCCAGAAAACCGTGGATGAAATTCGCGATTTTATAGGCCTGGACAGTTTAGGCTACCTGAGCATTGATAACCTGGTCAAGTCGACGGCTATTCCAAGGGAGGATCTCTGTCTGGCATGCTTTGACGGGGATTACCCTGTTCCCATTGAAGAAGATGTCAGTAAATACTCCTTTGAATGTTAAATAGTGTCCATCCAGAAATAGGATATTTCTGGATGGAGCTTTCAGCGGTCACGGTCAGCAGTCAGCCAAGTCTTTGTTTTTAATTTTTAGGGAAAAACGTCTGATTGATCCATCAAACCCCTGAATTCGTACCGAACGATTCCTTCTTCACCGCACCGCGTCCCACAACGAGAGGGCCATGATAGAATCCTGCCTTTTTAGGGACCTCAATACACCCCCTTTGAGTTGAATGCATAGCATGGAGAGGTTATTTGAATAGCGGAAGATTCAAAGAAAAAAATCAAGGAACAGAAAATAAGTGGATGACCCTGCTCACGGTAGCCATAAACGGGTTCATCATTATTTTAGATATCAGCATTGTCAACATCTCCTTTCCGAGGTTAACCAGGGTATTTGAAACGGAACCTTCCATTGTCCTGTGGGTATCGGTCATATATTCCCTTCTAACCGTCGGCCTTATGCTGATTCTTGGTAGAATCGGCGATATGGTCGGTAGAAAAAGGATATTTATCATTGGTTATGTCCTTTTTACCCTGGGTCTGATATTTTGTTCAATGTCCCGGTCCATTGTCCAGTTAATTCTGTCTCGCGTGGTGCAGGGAGTAGGAGGAGCAATGAATATGGCGCTCAGTATCGCCCTGGTCACGGACGCATTTCCCGGAAACGAGAGGGGCAAGGCCCTGGGAATAATGTCATCCGTATTCGCCATCGGACCTCTGCTTGGTTTTACAATAGGCGGTTTTCTTTTGGAGGCCTTCGGCTGGAGATCTCTTTTTTACACCAGGGTGCCGATTTGTATCATCGGAATTATCATGGCGTGGAAATTCTTAAAAGAGGAAAAGGCCTCTCATATCCCTTCGAAACTCGATCTGGTAGGCGCGGGTGCCCTCTTTTGCAGTCTTTCCTGCCTGCTGCTTTTTCTGAACAACGGTGGCAGATCCGGATTTTTTTCACCGGCAATGTTTATACTGGGCATTACATGCCTGATGTTGTTTTTCCTGTTCATCTTTCAGGAGACAAGGGTGGAGCATCCCGTGATTGACCTGAGCATCTTTAAAGATCCTATCTTTACCGGAGGTAGTATCAGCCTTGTCCTCTTTGGTCTCGCACAATCCACACATTTTTTTCTCCTGCCCTTCTACCTGATAACCGGAGCCGGCTATTCCTCCTCGGAATCGGGGCTATTTTTAGCTATTCCTCCGTTATTTTTTTCCACGCTGGCTCCATTATCAGGATGGCTATCGGACAAGGTAGGGGCAAGGCCTTTGTGTATAGCCGGAATGGTTTTTCTCAGTCTTGGCCTCTTTTTGTGCAGCCGCTTTGGAATAGAAACAGAAGGAACGGAAATAGTCAGGGGGCTTGTGATTTTCGGTATCGGCGGATCTTTATTTTTTTCGCCGAACACGAACCTGCTTATGGGTGCGGCCCCAAAGGACAGCTTAGGCACGGCCGGGGCTCTGATAAGCACCGTCAGGCAAATTGGAATGTCCATTGGAATCGCCGTTGCCGGGATGCTCCTTGCTATACGCCAGGCGGTTCATTCGTCCCGGCTTGCAGAGCAATATCCGGATTCGATAATTCTTGATCGGCTTTCCCTCATCGGCGGTTACAGGGATACGCTTATGATGGCCGTATTTATTGCCTGCCTTGGCATCGTAATCGTGACTTTCTTTGGGAAAAGAAGAACGGGGCATCTTCAAAATCAGGAATATGCTTGAAGGTCCGGGGAACGGGGTAAAATAAAGATGACCTCCGCGATGCGGAATCTTCGACCGGCCTAAAGGACCGGGTTTTTTACTATAAAATAGAGGAGGCTAATATATGGACTTCACGGGAAAAGTAGCTCTTGTAACAGGAGGAGGCAGGGGAATCGGAAGGGCGACGGCGCTTGCACTTGCCCGGGGCGGCGCGGATGTCCTTGTAAATTACTTGGCGAACGGGGCCACGGCCGGCGAGGTGGTTAAAGAGATCCGTGCAATGGGAAGGAAAACTGTTGCGGTCAAGGCGGACGTTGGAAGTCCATCCGAAGTTGAGGCCATGTTTCAGGAACTGGACCGGGTATTTGGCCGGATAGATATCCTGGTCAACAACGCCGGAACGGGAACACTGAAGCCTTTAGAAGAAATTACCATCGATTTCTGGGATAGGATCCTTCAGGTCGACCTCACGGGTCCACTCCTGTGCGCCCAGAGCGCCGCTGTCCGGATGATTCCGAAAAAATACGGCCGCATCGTGAATATTTCCTCTATCGGCGGCGTGACGGGAATAGAAATGGACCCTGCATATACGGCGGCGAAAGCAGGCCTGATAGGATTCACAAGATCGATCGCGCGATATCTCGGCAAATATAATATAACCGTGAATTGTGTTTCTCCCGGTCCCACGGATACCGAGCTTTCAAGAACGCTGCCACAGGAAATGCGTGAGCGGGTGGCCGAATCTTCTGCCTTGGGACATATCGGCTCTTCCGAGGATGTCGCGGACGCGATACTGTTTTTTGCCTCGGATTATTCAAGGCACGTCACAGGGCAGATGATCCTCGCGGACGGCGGTATAGCCATGCCTTAGGCGGAAACATGTCCCGCCGTGTATTGTCGAGGATCCCGTGTATCGGGGATCAGAGATAAAGGGCTCTGCCCGGAATTCTTTAACCCGGCTATGTCTATCTCTTTAAGACCATATTTACCTGCATGATAGCTAATGACCAAATATTTGGGTAGCTATTTAGCCTTATTCAAATCCTTGGGGGCTCGGCAATCTCTTTACCGGGGCGAAAACCTCTGACAGTGGTGCAATGTTATATTGCCACCGAGGCGGGCGGTTTGAAGTACATTAGTAAAGGGAAGATCTCCTTCCGGCATCGAGTAGTCATAGTTATCCGCCCGCCGACCTATGTAGATGTGCAAATTAAGGCACACTGAATCAAGTTCGCCCCGTCCAAGAGATCCCCGAGCCCCCCTATTTGAAACAACCTTTCAAAAGGCTAAATTGTCACATTATTGAAAAAAGGATTGCACAATATCCTACATTTTTGTATCTCTATGACATGGAATCAAAAACACCAACACCAAAACCGGATGAGATAGAATGCCTTTACGAGATTACAAAGGCGATCCACGGAACACTTGACCTGAGAAAGGCCCTGTATAAGGTTCTCGATCTTCTGGCGGAACATTTAGGCATGAACCGGGGATCCATCGCACTTCTGAATCCCGAGACCTCCGAGATCCATATTGAAGTAGCCCATGGAATCTCAAAGGCCGCCAAGACGAGAGGGCGCTACAGAATAGGAGAGGGCATCACCGGCCGCGTGATAGAGACGGGCCGTCCCATGGCCATTCCCAGTCTTGACGACGAACCCCTCTTTCTCGATAGAACGCGCGCGAGGAGCGGGATCGATAAATCAAAGATCTCATTCATCTGTGTACCCATTAAGGATGGGCGAAGGGTCATAGGGGCCCTAAGTGTTGACCGCCTGTTTGAAGGTTCGTCTCCATTTCAAGAAGACGTACGATTGTTATCTATTATAAGCAGCCTGATAGCCCAAAAAGTGGCCCTGCTGGAAAAGATAAACATGGAAAAGGAACAGCTCAGCAGGGAAAATGTCAGGCTAAAAAAGGAACTCGGCAAAAAATACAGCTTTAGCAATATTATCGGGAACAGCCGCAAGGTCCAGGAGGTCTTTCACCTGATTAGCCAGGTTGCAAAAAGCAATGCCAATGTACTGCTTCTCGGGGAAAGTGGTACCGGAAAGGAGCTGGTAGCCAATGCCATCCATTATAACAGCCTGCGGGCCTCCAAACCCTTCATAAAGGTTAACTGCGCTGCACTGCCCGGTAATCTCGTGGAAGCGGAGCTATTCGGTCATGAACAGGGGGCGTTCACCGGGGCGACAAAACAGAAGACGGGAAAATTTGAACTGGCCAACAATGGAACCATTTTTTTAGACGAGATAGGATCCCTCATACTGGAAAGCCAGGCGAAGCTCTTAAGAGTCCTCCAGGAAAAGGAGATGGAACGGTTAGGGGGGACCACGGTGATCAAGGTCAATGTCCGCCTGATAGCGGCTACCAATATGGATCTTTCGGAAGCGGTTGAAAAAGGATCTTTTCGTGAAGACCTGTTCTACCGCCTGAACGTTTATCCCATCTACCTCCCGCCCCTGCGTGAGAGGGAAGCGGACGTACTGCTTCTGGCCGATTATTTCCTTGAGAAATATGCTGAAGAATACAATAAGGATATTAGAAGAATTTCCACGCCGGCCATTGACGCGCTAACAAGGTATCACTGGCCAGGAAATGTCAGGGAACTTGAAAACTGTATTGAAAGGGCAATCCTTCTGAGTGAAGATCAGGTTATTCATAGTTATCACCTGCCCCTTACCCTTCAAACCGCCGAAGACACCGGCACTCAGCATTCTGGCTCGTTGGAGGAGGCTGTGGAGGCATTCGAAAAAGATATGCTTATTGATGCCCTCAAGAGTAGCAGGGGCAATATGAGGCGGGCCGCGATTGCCTTAGGGACTACGGAACGTATTTTTGGATACAAGGTTAAAAAATACGGTATAAGACCGAAGCAGTATAAATAAAGGCAGGTCTATCTATAGGAGGAGATATAGATTTTAGGCTAAAGGCATAGGGCGCAAGGCGCAAGGAAAAACCGTAAAACAACGCCTTTAAATCTGAACTGAACCTTGGGCCTTGAGCCTTTCTATCCATACTGCTTTCCCTATAAAACCCCTTTGGGGTCAAACCAAGGCCACGTCCTTTAGACATGGATTCTTCACTGATTCAACTGATATAAAAGGGCGTTCTTGACTTCGCTGACCTGGACCTCGTCCTCTAATTTCTGTCCATAGAGATCACGTACATAAAAAACATCCGCGATCTGATCCCCTTTGACTCCTGTCTTGGCCACTCGAATATCCACCCGGAGATCAAAGAGGGTTCGTGTTATCAGGTAGAGCAGACCGACCCTGTCAGAGGCAAATACCTCGATCAAAGTGAAAAAGTCGGAGGACTGATTATCGATAACAACTACAGGGGGGCGTGAGGGCCTTTTAGGACCCGAAAGGATCGACGGCGCAGCCTTTTGACTCAAACGATAGGAGAGGGAGAGTCTTCCATTGAAGGTACTTTCGAGATTCCTCTCCACCTTTTGCCAGGTTTCATCCTGATGGATCGAGTCCAGGGGCCTGGTCACGGAAAATATATCCACTACGGTTCCGTCCTGCCAGGTGTAAATATTTGAAGAGAGGATATTAATATTATTCAGGGCCATGACTCCCGCTATATCTGAAAAAATGCCCGGCCTGTCCCTGGCAACGAAGCTTACTTCCCAGGCCCCGGAATGTTTATCTTCTCGTATGTCTAAAATAAATGCAGAAGAATCATTATTCTCTAATTTTTCATTAAGTCTGGATACCATTTCAAGGTGGCGTAAAATCGCTATATGGGGAGTATTCAGCAGATATCTTGGTGACATTACTTCAAAAAGGCTTTCAATCTCATTGTCGTTTATTCTGCCCGCGGTTTCCCTTCTGATTCTTGCCTTCACCCTTTTTACTTTTTGTGATGAGTCCGGTGTGGCCAGTTCCCCTCTTTCGAGTATGTGAAGAATTTTAAAAAAGAGTTCCTGAACCAGATTGCCGATCCACTCGTTCCATGCCCTCGGCCCTGTGGCCTTTGAGTCGGCCCACGTTAATAGATAAAGGGCCTTTAACCTGTTTATATCTCCAATTATCCGCGCGCACTGGACGATTATCTTTTCATCGTTCAGGTCCCTGCGAGTGGCGGTTTCCACTAAAAGAAGATGATTTTCTATTAAAAACAGAATCTCTTGTCCAAATTTCTGCGGATAGGAAAAACGATCAAGGATTTTTTTCGTTATCTGAACCCCTCTTCGTGAATGCCCCTTGCCGTTTTTACCGATATCATGGAACAGCCCGGCCAGAAAAAGGAGTTCCTGATGGGGCAGGTCGGAAAAGGTATCTAACAGCAGTAAATCGTTTTCTTTTGAAAGGTTCTTAAGATTGGAAACCGTCTCTAAAACATGTCTTCCAACCGGATAGATATGATATGCGTCAAACTGAACCCTGTCTCTTATCCGTCCGAATTCGGGAATAAAGGCGTCCAGGAAAGCCGTATCAAACATCTGGTCTAAGGTCTCGACTGTTTTTTTACCATTCATGATACGAAGGAAACCTTTGACTGCCCTTTGTGAAGCCCTGAATTCATCATCCACGATATAACGAAATTCCTTCACAAGCCTTCTCGCTTCCATGGAAAGCGGGTAACCCGAATCGGAACTATATTCAAAGATCTCCATGAGTATCAAGGGATCTGCTAAAATGGCGGTGGCTGAATCAAAACCTATTTCGCCCTGTGAGAAATGAAGGCCCTTTTTAATGAACCCTTCTCGTTGAAATTCGTGTTTTATGACCTGTTTTTTGGGGGCATAACCGATGAGAAAGGATCTGTGAAGAATTTTGATTGACTCCATACAGGTATGAAGCACACCCAAAAATTGCTCTACGGCCGGGATCCTTTTTACATTTTTGTAACCAAGTCTCCGCGCGATTTCTTCCTGATATTCAAAATTTAAGCGATCGTTTTTTCTGTTCGAAAGCTGATGCAAATGGTTTCGAATGAGCAGGATAAAATGCACACGACTTTCCAATTCTTCATATTCTTGATGAGATAGCTTGCCAAGATATTCCAGTTCCCTGGGATTTCTCAGATCAAAAAAGACCTTCGCCATCCATAACATATGATGGTAATCCCTTAAGCCCCCGATACCCTCTTTTAGATTGGGTTCAAGAAGGTGGCTTGCATCTCCGAAGTTAGTCATACGTATTTTATCGAGACCTTCGAGCCATCTTCCAAATAGATTACCTTTTTTTTTAATGACCTTTCTGTTTAGGTCCTCCATTAGAACAAGGTAAAGGGGTGAATCGCCGCATATGAAGCGCCCATCCAGCAGGGAGGTGAGCACTTCAAAGTCGTTTCGGCTTAGGGTGAGACAATCCCGGAGCGTACGGACTCCATACC
>CAYTUL010000024.1:0-16588 GCA_964441135.1 uncultured Desulfobacteraceae bacterium
AGCAGCGACCGCCTTTGGAAACCTGCTGGAAAATATGCCTGTTCGGATCATAAGCTTTCCCGCGCGTCTCGTTACCATTTTTTCTTGGGGATTAATCCTGGGATCCCTCTGCATTCTTTTTCCAACTGTCCTGTCCGCAGGGATCCTGTTGGTGCTGTGTTTCCTGTATGTGATCATTACAGGGTACCAATTTGAGCACGCCGGAAGCTGGTATCCTCTGGTTACTCCTTTGTTATTTCAGGCACCTCTGGCCTTTTTCGGCGTTGTGGTTTGGAGATATATCGACACGAACAGGGAACGTGGGAGAATCAAACACGCCTTCAGACGCTACCTTCCCAATGATGTTGTGGACCAAATAGCGAAGAAAACAGACTTCAAGGTGAGCGACCAGAGACTCTATGGCACGATTTTACATACCGATGCAGAACAATACACCACCCTGTCGGAAGCCATGTCTCCAAAGGAATTGAGCGCCCTTATGAATCAATACTATGAAGCTATTTTTAACCCGATAAGACAACACGGCGGGATCGTATCCGACGTTATAGGAGACGCCGTACTGGCCGTATGGGCCAAGCCTCTTCCCGATCCCGCCCTCAGGAATCATGCCTGTCTTGCGGCACTGGACATTGTAAGGACTGTGGAATGTTTCAATCACTCCCGTAATGACTTACGGCTTCCCACTCGTATCGGGTTGCATTCGGGGCAGATTTTACTCGGGAATGTCGGTGCCATGGATCACTATGAGTATCGCGCTGTAGGGGACGCCGTGATTACGGCCACGAGAATTGATGGACTGAATAAAATCCTTGATACAAGGACGCTGGTCACGGAAGAGGTGTTGTATCAGCTTGCAGGTTTTCTCACCAGAAAGCTTGGAAAGTTTCTTTTAGTCGGAAAATCAAAACCCGTTGTGATTTATGACCTGATAGGCCGTGTTGAAGAAGCTGGAATAAGACAGATAACCCTCTGTGATCTTTTCTCCGAAGCACTGAAGTCCTTTTATAATCAATCATGGGAGGAGGCGATAAGCCTGTTTAATGAGACCAGAAATATCTACGGAAATGACGGGCCTTCCGATTACTATCTGGATCTGTGCAGGAAGTGCAGAGAAGATCCTCCCGATAAAACCTGGGACGGGACCCTTCGTATGGAAAAAAAATGAACAAGGGGTGAAACATGAAACAGATAAACGTGGGCCTTTTCATCCTGACCGTGGGCCTGGGAATTGTGATCGGATGCCCGTTGCCGGGCGCTGAAGCGGAGGATCGATGTAAAGAATGGGTGGCCAAGATCGTTTCCGTACAGGGAATGGTCCAGGTAAAAAAAGCAGGTACCGACCAATGGGGCCCGGTCCAATTAAACGACACATTTTGTCCCAATGATATGATTCGAATCCTGGAAAAAAGTCGGGCGGAGTTTATCCTCCGGGGCGGAGGACCTCTCCGTCTCGACCAGAATAGTACGACGACCTTCGCGGAATGGGAAGAGGAACAATCCCTGTGGATAAAACTGATAAAAGGCGCCGCCTATTTTTTCAGCCGGGTCCCCCGCAGGTTAAAATTGACGACCCCCTTTGTTAACGGCGTCGTGGAAGGGACGGAGTTTTTTGCCCGGGTCGATAATAATCAAACCTTTCTGCATGTATTTGAAGGAAGCGTGCTCGCTTCAAACGAAATGGGAAATGTTCCCCTTGCAAGCGGTCAATCCGCTGTTGCCCCGGCAAAGAGGGCGCCGGAATTACGAGTTCTGGACCGACCCAGGGAAGCGGTCCAATGGGCGTTGTATTATCCTCCCGTTATCGATTTTACCATAAAGGATTTCCCCGGGGGGGCCGAGACCGGCTGGCAGGCTGTGGTCCGAGAATCCATTGGATTCTACTGGGATGGGAACCTGTCCCGTGCCCTTTCCTGCCTGAAGAGAGTCCCTCGGGATATTCGTGACCCAAGATTTTTCACCTATCGGGCCGCCCTGCTCCTCACGGTTGGACGTGTTGAAGAAACGAACGCGGATATCGAAAGGGCCTTGCATCTTGATCCCCGTAACAGCCGGGCCTTCGCGTTACAGGCGATTATCGCAGTTACGCAAAACCGAAAAAACAAAGCGCTTGAACTGGCACACAGGGCCGTGGAAATGGATTCCGGTTCTCCTGCTGCGATGGTCGCCCTGTCTTACGCCCAACAGGCCGATTTTAATCTCCGGGAAGCGCTGAACAGCGTGAAGGAAGCGGTTCGTCTCGGTCCGGAGAATGCTTTGGCCTGGGCCAGGTTGGCCGAGCTATGGCTTTCTTTTGGAGATCTGGATAAGGCCCTTGAAGCGGCCCGGAAGGCCGTTATCCTGAATCCCAGGCTGGCACGCACGCAAACCGTCCTGGGATTCGCCTGCCTTTCTCAGATCAGGACAGGGGACGCGGCAGAGGCCTTTGAAAAGGCGATCGAACTGGATCAGGCCGATCCCCTCCCGAGATTGGGCCTCGGATTGGTAGAGATACCGGAAGGCAAACTTAAGGCGGGCCGTGTCGATATGGAAATCGCCACGGGTCTGGATCCTAACAATTCATTGATCCGCAGCTATCTGGGCAAAAGCTATTATGAAGAAAAGCGTGATATGCATGCCTTTAGTCAATTCGCCATCGCCAAAGAACTCGATCCACTGGACCCGACGCCCTGGTTTTATGAAGCCATCAGCAAGCAGACTCTGAACCGTCCGGTTGAGGCGTTACAGGAACTTCAAAAGTCCATCGAACTGAACGATTACCGGGCTGTTTACCGATCCCGCCTTCTGCTGGATCAGGACATTGCCGCCCGGAGCGCCGGTCTTGCCCGGATTTACAATGATCTCGGGTTTCAACAGCTTGCCCTCCTCGAGGGCTGGAAATCGCTCAATAGGGATCCGACCAGCTATTCCGCGCACCGGTTCTTGGCTGATTCCTACGCCGCCCTGCCCCGTCACGAGATCGCCAGGGTCAGTGAACTGCTCCAGTCTCAACTTTTACAGCCCATCAATATTACTCCGATCCAGCCCCGGCTCGCGGAGACCAATCTGTTCATCCTGAGAGGGGCCTGGCCGACGGATGCCTCCTTCAACGAGTTTAATCCGCTTTTCCAGAGAGACTGCTTTACCCTCCAGGCAAACGGCATTACGGGGGGAAATGATACTTTGGGTGATGAACTCGTCCATTCGGGTGTGCAGGGGAGATTGTCATACAGTGTCGGACAATTTCATTATGAAACGGACGGATTCCGGAATAATAATGACCAGGAGCAGGATATCTATAACGCCTTTGTCCAGGCAAGCCTGTCCTATAAAACCAGTATCCAGGCAGAGTGGCGGGATAGGGAAATTGAAAAGGGTGACCTTGGACTCAGGTTCGATCCGGATGATTTTTTTGACCGGTTGCGAGAAAGGCAATCCACCGGATCGATACGGTTCGGATTTCATCACGCCTTTTCTCCCCATTCCGATATGATCGGATCACTGATTCATTCGAGTGATGAAACGACCATAAATAACATGCTTCCATCCGCGAGTTTAACCCTGAATCCGGATGACGACAGTTATTGCTTTGAGCTTCAACATCTATATCGGGCGGAAAGATTTCGCATTATTAGCGGAGCCGGTCATTTTGATATTGACCGCAGAGATACAACAAGCATGACGGCTACCGTCTCTCTCCCCGTCCCGCCTTTCACGATAACGACGAGCCAAAAGATCACGGAGGAACGTGATATCCGTCATACAAATCTTTATCTGTACTCACTTTTAGAATTTTCGAACAATTTGACATTCTCCATCGGTGGGAGCGCTGATTTCTTTCAAGGTGGCATCGTGGATAAAGACCGGTTCAATCCTAAATTGGGGGTGACATGGAACCCCTGTTCATCCACTACACTCCGGGGGAGTGTATTTAGAACGTTTAAAAGGACCCTGATTACGAATCAAACCCTTGAGCCCACCCAGGTGGCCGGTTTCAATCAATTTTTTGATGATGGGGAAGGAACCGAGTCATGGCGCTACGGCATCGCCGTGGATCACAAATTCACGCAAGATATATACGGCGGTGTGGAGTATGCAAGAAGGGATCTGAATGTGCCTTATGAATTCATTCCGGCACCACCGGCGCCACAAACGCTTGAAGTCCGGGAAGCAGATTGGGAGGAGAATCTATTCCGGGTATATCTTTACCAGACCCTTCACCCCTGGTTGGCCCTTAACGGAGGGTACCAATACGAGCGGTTTGACAGGGACAGGGATTTTCCCGCAGGAATTGAGCACGTGACGACCCACCGTTTTTCTTTCGGGATTGCTTTTTACCATCCGTCCGGATTTCGCTCTCAAGTAAAAGCGACCTTTATAGATCAGAAAGGCAGGTTTCTGCCACAATCCTCGGCTACAATTACACCGGGAGAAGATCACTTTCTGTTGGTGGACGCCTCAATGGGATACCGTCTCCGGGAAAGATCGGGTTTCATCTCATTCGAGGTGAAAAATCTGTTCAACAAATTCTTTAAATTCTATGACACGGATCCTGTGAATCCGCTCATGCAACCGGACCGGCTGTTTCTTTTAAGGCTCACACTTGCATTCTAATTTCTCTGTAAAGGGATCCGGCCCATGGAAGAAAGGAGGTGATCGCCAAAAATCGTGAAGATATGGGTCCAGACTATTTCGTTTCCAAATAAAAACATCCACTAAGAGTAAAGGAGGGAGGACATGCTAAAAGAGGAAATCATCATTGAAAAGGGCCATGGGCAAATTATGAAAATTGACAGAATTTTAAAAAACGGGATTGTTATCCACCCATCTGTATCTTTCACGGGAAATCCGAATTGTAATGAGGGATCTGTCTCCGATCTTTTTATAACGACCAATCCAAAGGATCCTGAAAAATCCAAAAAAATATTGCATATTCCCGATGACACATTAATCGAAACGAATCCGTGCACATGGTACTTTTGCGGCGGGCGTTGGTGGAATATCTGCACTGGATAACCACTTCTATCAGGCAGATTATGGATATATACCCATGATCAAATTGCTGCATGAGATAATGGTTCCGGCAAAATCACACGCCATCAAATGCTTCCGGGCCGGACCATTATCATTGATTCCCCATAGAGGGGATCTATGACCTTCGAGAGGTCCGCTTTTCATTAATTCGTACAAACTTTAACGAATTCATGAAATGTTTTCCTCAAGGACAGGTGCTATTAAGGCAAATTCGGTGGGGGAAAGGGCGGTTCGCGTTCTTCAATGGCAAGAGAGATCGCCAGGAGGTGATCATCATCACCGGATTGACCGTCGATCGCCAAGCCGATGGGCAGACCCTCGGGGTTCATGCCCACGGGTAGATTTAAACCGGGAATTCCCGCCACACTCCCCGGACTGGTATTGCGGATAAAAGTAAGAAAGGTGGGGACGATTTCACCGTTCAGGATGATGGTTCTGTCCTCCCTTAGAGGTACGGCGGGAAGCGGCGTTGTCGGAAAGACCATGGCGGAAAGCCGGTGTTTGACGAAATATTCCCTATAGGCGGTTTGCAGCGCCGGACGGTGTATTTTCATCTCTTCACGATAGGTTGACTCCGGGACAGGCCCCCTTTTAAGGACCCTTTCCAGGATGGCCTTTACATCCGGGCTTGCAACCTCAGCCACAACAGCGGAATAATCGAGGCCCGTCCCATGCGCGGCCAGATAGCGGTTGAGATCAGGCACCATCTCATACATGGCGATGGGAAAACCGGCTCTTTCGTCTATGTTATGGGCCTCCGGCAGGTCGGCCTCCACTAACTCTACACCATAATCCTCCAGTCTTTCAAGAGCGGCTTCAACGGCATCGGCGACGGTGTCGTGGATATTCTCGTAAAAGGGGAAACGTGGAACCCCGAAACGCAGGCCCCTGAGCTTTGCGGGTCCGATTTCATGCCGCCTTCCGGTAACGACCTTGTCGACAAGGCTGGCATCCGCTACCGAACGGGTCATGGGGCCCGCCGTGTCCCGGGTGTGGGAGATCGGTATGATCCCCCTCTGGGAATAGCGTCCCACGGTCGGTCTGAACCCGACGATACCGCATAAAGAAGCGGGAATACGCACCGACCCCCCTGTGTCCGTGCCCAGGGCGGCCGGGGCGAGACGGGCGGCCACGGCGACACCGCAGCCTCCGCTGCTACCGCCGGGAATTCTCCCGGGGTCATAGGGATTGCAGGCCGGCCCAAAGGCGGCGTTATTATTCGTAACGCCCTGTGCAAGCTCATGGAGGTTGGCTTTGCCCAGGAGAATCACGCCCGCATTAATGAGGGCCTGGGCCACGGGGGCGTTGCGGATCGGTCGATGGTCTTTCAGGGCCGGTGTCCCGCCCGTCGTAGGCATATCCGCCGTATCGATGTTGTCCTTCAACACGACGGGAACACCATGCAGGGGTCCCGGATCCCCCTTCGACTCAAGAAGCCGGTCCGCGAAACGGGCCGCCTCGCGCGCCCTCTCCGGATCCAGGCTGATAAAGGCGTTCAGATTACGATGGTGTTCACATCTTTCCAACAGCGCATCCACGTAATCCGACACGCGGATATCACCACGCCTTATCGCCTGGACCGCTTCCACAACCCCTAAATTCCAGTATTCCATGGTAAAGACCTTTCAATATATTTACCGCCGGCCGTCCATTGG
Source organism: uncultured Desulfobacteraceae bacterium (assembly GCA_964441135.1). Taxonomy (GTDB): domain Bacteria; phylum Desulfobacterota; class DSM-4660; order Desulfatiglandales; family HGW-15; genus CAYTUL01. The sequence goes on from CAYTUL010000024.1 coordinate 6,666, forward strand.
GCTGAAAAGCTGAATTACGGCCCGGGTCCGCCCCCGTCCCCTTGTACCGCCCATTTTCTATCCAATAAAACCGGCAAATTGAATGCAATGGGCCAGACAGACGTTATCGGCACAGGCCGGTAACAAGCCGTGATCCACTCTGTCGTAGCAGAGGTTGCATTTCCAGGCCATCCCTCTCCCTTCGTCAAAGTATATGGCTCCATAGGGGCAGGATTCAGGGCATGCCCCGCACCCAGAACACTTTTCTGAATCGAGCAGGACGATACCGTCCTCCCGCTGGTATATGGCACCCTCCGGACAGGCCTCAAGGCAGGGCGGATCATCGCAATGCCTGCATACGGAGACCAGGAAATGGAAGTCCCTCCTGTTACGGTCAATCTCCGCGCCATTTTCATGGACGGATATCAACCTGATTCCTGCTGGTGTGTTATTTTCCTGCTTGCATGCCACTTCACAGGTCTTACACCCCCAGCAGGCATCCTCATCAACATTCAATTTGTATTTGGTGAACATTCGACTTCTCCTTTTTCAGGGGCTATTCTGCACAACAATGTCCTTACATGGGTCGCACCCATTGCCGGATCACAGGTCTCATAGGCATTGTCGGTCAGGATATTGATGTTCGATTCATCCCAGCCGTGATTCCCTTCCTCTCTCTCAGGGAACCACCACCCATGCTGGGCCGCCACGATTCCGGGATCCATACCCTTAAACAACCTCGCCCGCTGTCTCACCTTTCCCCTGGGCGACTCAATGATGACCCAATCGCCTTCCCTGATGCCCTCCTTCCGGGCCGTATCCGGATGGATCTCCACGATCGGGTCTTGATGAAGCTCCCTCAACCAGGGAGACTGCCGGTTTTCCGTATGAAAAAACCCGGGAGACCGGACGCCGGTAATCAGGATATAGGGATATTCCTTAAAAAGCTCCGGCGTGCTTAAGGGGCTCTCGGGCGGTTCACGGTAACCGGGCATGGGATCGCAGCCCCATTTTTCAAGCTGTGTGGAATAGAGCTCAAACTTTCCGGTTGGCGTGGAAAAACCCTTCTCCCTGTATTTTCTATAGGTCCGTTTACCACGGATATAGTCCATCTTTTTAAAATCCTGCCAGGTTATGCCCATGGGCTCCAGGATGTAATTCAGGCCACCTTCAAAAGTATCCCACCAGTACTCCCCCTGCCCCATCCTGTGGGCGAGATCGTTTAACATCTCATGGTCCGAACGGCATTCCCCCACCTGGATGGCCTTTCTCCTTGGCAGGATGATGCCGTGCCTTTTCCAGAAATCCCCGATGTAATCCATTTCGAGCCACGTGGCAGCCGGAAGGACAATATCGGCCATTTCGGCCGTGGGCGTCAGGAAAAAATCGGCCACGGCCATGAATTCCACCTTCTCAAGCGCCCGGTAGACCTCACGCGCATTGGCCCGGGTCATGAGGGGATTCGAGCTGATAAAGAAGAGCATCTTGACGGGATAGGGTTTCTCCTCGAGAATGGCATCCCAGACACACTTCGGATTGATAATGGCGAAATTCCCTGCGAGGGGGAACCGGGCACCGCCGAGGCGTTTTTTTGCCTGCTCTTCCGGAAGGAGGTGATGCGCACCGAACTTCCCAACATTCCTGATCTTTGGAGGTTTGAACAGTACCTGCCCCCCGGGGACATCAATGTTCCCTGTGATACCCATCAGGGCCAGGAGCGCGCGATCGTTATCCGCGCACGTGATCTGCTGTTCAATGGCCACGCCCCACTGAATGGCCGCCGGTTTGGTGGTCGCAAAGAGCCGGGCCGCGGCCGTGATCCTGTCGCGGGGCAGTCCGGTTATGCTCTCCACTTTTTCGACCGGATATTCACGGACACGCTCCACGAACGGTTTCCATCCATGGACATAGTTTTCAACGAATTCCTTATCGTAGAGGTCTTCGCTGATAATGATGTTACACATTCCCAATGCGAGGGCCGTGTCCGTTCCCGGCCGAAGAGGAAGCCATATGTCGGCCCTCGCGGCGATGCGTGTAAGCCTTGGATCGACGGCGATCAATTTTGAGCCCCTCTTCAGGCATTCCGAAAAGGGTTCGCCTTTATAACAGTCCGGATTGCTGATCACCAAGTTATTGCCCCAGACCATGATACATTGGGGCTGATTTTCGTAGTCCACGAGGGGATTGGATCCACATGTGAGGATTCCCGTTGCCACGCGGGGGCCGTAACAGAAGTGACCTGCCGTAAGGACATTGGGTGAACCTAAAAGATTGGCGAAACGATAGATCACGGCTTCATTTTCCCTGCCCGTTCCATAGCCCATCACGATGGACTCGGCCCCGAACCGGTCTTTATAATCAAGAATTTTTTCCGCGATCCTGTCCAGGGCTTCATCCCAGGAAATCCGCTTCCATTTCCCGCTTCCCTTTGTGCCGATTCTTTGAACGGGGTATGTCAACCGATCAGGATGATAGGCGATCTGGGTAGACGCTATTCCCTTGCTGCACAATGTGCCGTGATTTATGGGGCACTCGGGATCCCCGGCGATCTTGGCGACCCGGCCTTCCTTCATATAAAGCAGGACACCACAACCTCCGTGGCACATGCGGCAACTGCTCTTTATTACCGAGTCAAAACCATAGACCTCCATTTCTCTCTCAATATTGGAAAACCTAAATGGATGCATGAAACAACCTCCTTCAATCCTAATTAGTGCTCATCCATAAACTAACGTTATTGGATTCGCGCTATCAGCAATCGGCATTCAGCTATCAGCAAAAGACTTTAAAAACAAAGACTTGCTAACGGCTGACCGCTGACTGCTGAAAGCTCCATCCAGAAATGACTCATTTCTGGATGGACATTAATAAAAAAGGTCACCGGGCTTCCTCTCTCCTGCGACCTTTTTTAAATAAAAAGGCCGCAGGCTTTGTCTGCCTGCGGCCTTCATTTTAATATTTCGATGTTATTCCATGGCAAACCCCAGGCAGACGTATGTCACGTAGGAATAATAGTAATAATAGAATCCGCCTGAAGTCTTACCGGCCATTGATTATTTCCTTTTGCTTGAATGTTGACCGGAGCTTATTCATTCTTGAAATGAATGTCAAGCTTTTTTATTCACCAATTGGAAAAGATGGGACACCTGTCAGAGACCTTGAAAAAGATAATCAAAGGTGGCATAGTATGAAAGGATGTATCTTCTCGTGAAAAATCCCCGCCGGAGAATCTTTGTACATGGAGGAACAAATCATGAAAATCCTGGTGTGTGACGGGCTTGACGAAACGGGTCTGGACCTGCTTCGATCCACGGAGGGCATGGAGGTGGACGCCCCGGACCAGTGGGACATGGAACAGATCGCATCACAGCTTCCCAATTATGATGCCATGGTAGTTAGAAGCCGGACCAAAGTCACGGCAGAGATGCTCAGCCGGGCGGATCGACTCAGGGTGATCGGCCGGGCCGGTACAGGAGTGGATAACATAGACATCCCGTCCGCCAGTATCCGGGGGATCCTGGTTATGAACACCCCGGGAGCCAATTCCATGGCCGCGGCGGAACACACCCTGGCGCTGATGCTGGCCCTGGCCAGGCATGTACCCCAGGCCAACCAATCAACCCATGAGGGCCGCTGGGAAAAGAAGCGATTCATGGGCACCGAACTCTACGAACAAACCCTGGGAATCCTGGGCCTGGGAAGGATCGGCTCCCTTGTAGCGGAGCGTGCCACCGGCCTGGGTATGGAGGTTATTACTCATGACCCTTACATGACTCCTGAAGCCACGGCCGGCCTGGGCGTGACCTGGGTTGAACTGGAGGAATTATTCAAGAGAAGCGACTTCATCACCCTTCACACGCCCCAGACCAAGGAGACGGAGCGCATCATCAATCGATCGACTATTGCCAAAATGCGGCCTGGAACAAGAATCATCAATTGCGCTCGTGGAGGGCTCATCGATGAAAAAGCCCTTTACGAAGCTCTCAAGAGCGGTCATATCGCAGGAGCCGGACTGGACGTGTTCTCCTCCGAACCTCCCGTAAACAACCCCCTCCTGGACCTCGAAAATGTGATTATGACACCCCACCTGGGGGCCTCGAGCATACAGGCCCAGGCCAGTGTGGCCCGGGCCATCGCTTCTCAACTTGTAGCCTATCTTCAGCACGGGGTTATCAAAAATGCCGTGAACTTTCCTTCTGTCAGTCCCAAGGCATACGAAAGGCTTTATCCCTATTTAGTGTTAGCGGAAAAATTAGGGGGCCTCCAGAGCCAGTTAAACACCACTATCAAAAGGCTCGATATTGAATACAGCGGGCCGGAACTGGAAGACCTCCCCCTGGAGCCCATTACCCAGACATTGGTCAAAGGGTTCCTGGAGACGATGTTGTCGGAAAAAGTGACCCTGGTAAACGCATCGATCCTGCTCGAAAAAAGACAGGTGAAGCTGGTAACCTCCACCACATCGGAAGCCGGCGGCTACCCCGGGATGATCACCGTGAGGGTCTCCGGGAAGAAGCCTGGTTCTTCGGCCTCCGGCACGGTCTTTCCGGGAGAAGGAGCACGCCTGATACGTCTGAATAACTATCGATTAGAGGCGGAACTCGAAGGGATCAATCTCATCGTCCAGAATCTGGATAAGCCGGGGGTCATCGGGCTTATCGGCCAAACCCTGGGCAACTTCAATGTCAATATTGCCAATATGCATTTGAGCCGCACACGGGAACGGGATAGGGCCATGTCCATCATTCGACTCGACGGGGAGGCCCCGGACCAGGCCCTGAAGACCCTTCGCGAGCATCCCAATATCACCTCGATTCAGCAGGTATGGCTTTAGAGGTCAATTTCCGGATGAGTACGAGCCAGGAGCTCCAGGGGATGCCGCACATCCAATCCCGTCCCCTCTTTCAGGTGAATCCTGCACACGCTACTCTCCGTGACAATGGTATCTACTCCGGCTTCTTTAAAGGACTGGAAGAGGGGGTCCCCGACCGCCTGGGAGAGCTCATAGCCTAACATCCCTTTCTTGAGGCCGAATGTGCCCGCCATGCCGCAGCATGTCCCCGAATCGATCAACTTCACCTCGGCCCCGCACCGCCTGAGAAAACCGGCCGTATATCCCCCTGTTCCAAGGGGACGCTGATGACAGGGGATATAGTATCCCAGCCTGCGTCCCTCAAGACCCGCCTCATGCATGTCCCGGGGCGGAACCTCCTTCTCCAGGAAGGCCGCAAACCCGAATAGATCATGGGTCCGCCCTGCCACGATCTCCGCGTCCCGGTCCCCCTCCATCAACTTGGGATAGGAGATCCTGAGACAGTAGGCTGCTGTAGGTTCCGTGGCCACGATATAATACCCCTTTTCCGCGTAGGGTAGCAGGAATCGAACATTTTCCAATGCAATCCGGCGGGCCTTTTTCAGATCCCCATAGCCGATGAAGGGGTATCCGCACCACCTGGGGGCCGGCAGGGTTACTTCACAACCGCGTTCCTCGAGATATTCGATGGCCGCCATGCCTAATTCCGGGGCGTTATAATTCGCGTACAGGTCCGTAAAAAAGACCGCCCTAAAAGCAGGATCGGACAGGGTGGAGGGTTCCCTTTTTCGAAATCGCTTGGCAAGGGTGCTCCTGTGAAAGGGGGGAATCTCACGCCTGCGATCAATACCAAGGACCGTCTCCATGGCCCGGCGAAAGGGCCTGTTTCTTAAAAGCATGTTTGAAAGGGGGGCCGTGGCGCTCCCCAACTTTGCAAAGGCCTCGGAGGCCATGAGGATCCGGTTGACCCCGGGCCGGGAACGGGTCTCGTAAACCATATCTTTCACGGCCGTGATCATCATGGGGATGTCGATCTCCACGGGACAGATCTCCTTACAGAGGTCACAGGCTATACAGAGAGACGCAAACCCTGCGGCCTCTTCCAGGCCGTGCACCTGGGCGGTCCAGGGTATGCCTATGGGGCCGGGATAGATATGCCCGAAGGTATGCCCTCCGGTCACGCCGTAAGTGGGGCAGATGTTCATACAGGCCCCGCAGCGGATGCAATTCAGGGCGTCCCTGAATAGGGGGTCCCTGGCCATCCGGGTACGGCCGTTATCCAGGATAATAATATGGGATTCCCTTGCCTCACCTTCCGCGGCCTCGCCTAATGGAGAACGGCCGGCCAAAAAGGTGACGTAGGTCGTCAGGTGCTGCCCCACGGCGCTTATGGGATGGGCAAATATCATATGGAGGCTGTCTTCAACGGTATCCACAATCTTTTCCCGCCCCATAATACAGATATGCACGTCCGGGATGGAGGAGACCAGCCTGGCGTTCCCCTCATTGGTCTCGATAACGATCGCTCCATTCTCGGCTATTCCCACGTTGGCGCCCGTCATGCCGATATCGGCGTTCAGGAATATGGGCCGCAAATATCCTCGCACGACCTTCATGACGGCCTCATCTTCCGGTGGGATCTCCTCACCCGTGACCTTCGTGAAGATATCGGCTATCTCCCTGACCGTTTTATGGATCGCCGGAAAAACGAGATGGAAAGGCCTTTCACCTGCCTTCTGGATAATGAGCTCTCCCAAGTCCGTCTCAATTACTTCTATCCCGGCCTCCTCCATGGGAGTGTTGACATCGATCTCTTCGCTGGTGAGTGATTTTGATTTGGCCACGACCTTTGTCCCGCGGCCCGCGGCGATCTTCAGGATATACCCAATGGCCTCGGCCCCGTCTTTTGCTAAGAAGACTGAGGTCCCCCGCTCCCGCGCCTTCCGGGTGAATTTCCCGACAAGGTCCTCCTGCCGCTCCAAGCACCGCAGCTTTATTGCCCTGACTTCCCTGCGAAAGGCGTCCCCGCCGGGCAGGGCCTCGATGGCCGCATTACGGCTGTCGCGTCCCCGTTTCACGGCCCTGTACAGGGCCTCTCTCCTTGGCCTTTCCCTGATCGCGCGTTCAATCTTTTCACTAAGCCTTGTATGATCCCTATCAGCCATGAAAACCTTTCATAACAACAATCACGTGGCTTGCTTTAGGGCCGTGCACGCCCAGTGTGAGCCGCATTTCAATGTCTGCCGAACGGCTGGGACCGGAGATAAAGGTCACAGCGCCATTACCCGGATCCTGTGTATAAAAATCACTGATGAGAGTGGCGGATTCCATTAGCGTCCGGATAATATCTTCCGCCTGGACGATGCCGACATGAATCTCAGGGAGGGAAGAGACCAGGCGGAGGGCGTCGTTACGGGTGAATTCCACGATCGTGCCTGTCTCCGCGATGGCAAAGGCCGCCCCGGAGATACCTGCCTTTGCCCCGTCTATTGAATGGGGGAGTCCGGAACCCTTAAAGGGCGGCCTTAAGACCTCGATCCCATCCGCTTCACACTTTTTAACAATCACCTCGGATAAATCCCCGGGCAACTCGCCCAGGGCGACCCGCTTTGCTGCGGCCTCATTCAATATGGAGGCCACCGCCCTGATCGCTTCATCCGGGCCGGCGGCGAGGTGAACCATGCCTTCCAAGGCCTCATATCTGTCCGCAAACTCTTTTATAACAGGATCCATAACGGCCTCGTTGAACTCACTCCTGCGAAAAAATAAATCCGTACCATTTCCCTTTTCCAATATAGGATCATTGAACGGCCCGCCAGTCAAGTTCAGGATGTTCTTTATTATAGGGGCCGGTTCAGAAGGAAAATTTTAACCGGAGATTTATTGATTTGCCGTAAGCACTAAACTCGCTATTCTGCCCGCCATAGGGTAAAAATCCAATCAGCAACAGGTCCAGATTCGTCCTGAGCGAATGGGCCAGCATGGGCACCACGATCGAGGAATGGTCATCGGGGTTGAAAATGCCGAAAAGGGTCGCTCGTGTCAGTGGAGTGACATCATATGCAAACTCCTGGTAAATCGACCAGCGTGCAGGAGAAAGCATCCCTGCATCGATTGCCTCCTGCTGAAACAGGCCGGCATTTTCTTGCTTGCCGTCGCTGTTGAACAGGCACTCGCTGTGGATATAAAAGGAATTGTCAAAGGTGTAATCGCCTGAAAGGACAAAACTGGCCACCCTTTTTTCGGAAGCAAAAATAGAGTCGCCGAGAACAGGGGGAAGGGAATCCTCTCGCGAGGCGTCCTTATTGGGTGACTGGCTTACTAACAATTCTCCCCGGAACCCGCCTTTCAAGATCGACCCTGCCCAGGCGCCTCCCGCTACCCACCGGTCGTTTCGAATCCCTGCAATACCAAAAAAATCGTATCCCCATGCATTGACGGAATAAAGTCCGGCAACGGTGGCATGCTGTCTGGTCCTTCCCGGCTTGACGACCAGCTCCGCTTTGGAGACCGCACCCGTGTAGTATTGCATACGAAAGGCATCCGCACCAGGTTTTTCCTCGTAATCAAAATCCAGCACGGATTTGGGATTATAGAGATCGATCACGTTCCAGACCAGGGCGGTTCCCCAGGCAATACGCTGCCTGCCCAGCGTCAATTCCAGGTTCTGCCTCGAATAATCCAGCCACAAGCGGTCTATCTGGGCATATCCAAGGCTCTTTTTCTCATCCCACATTATCGTATCGAGGTCTGTGAAATCATAGTTGATTTTTACCTGTTCCGAAAACTGCGGGATTTTTTCAACAGAGTCCCCATAGAATGCACGCATCCGCATATCCATCTCCCCCCGCAGAGAATCAGAGGGATACCATGCCGTATTGATCCTTGCGTGTAGAAGCTGGTCGTAAAGCGTGCCCCCTACAGAAGGGTAATCCGAGGCACTGGAGAGATATTTGACATATCCGGAAATGTCATAAACGGATGATTGCGCCCACAGGGGGCCGGGCAGCACCAATATTAAAAACAATATTTTCCGGACTATTTTACCCATCCCTTACCCTTCCGCCGCATCCGATTTGATCATCCCGTCCTCTAATGTCACCACCCGCCGTGCCCGCCGGATGACCCTGGCATCATGGGTGGAGAAAACAAAGGTCATTTCGTATTTCTTGTTGAGCTGTGCCATCAGGTCAAGCAGGGAAGCCGTGGATTCGGAATCGAGATTGGCGGTCGGCTCATCCGCAAGGACAAAAGCGGGATGGGAGGCCAGGGCCCGCGCCACGGCCACCCGCTGCTGCTGTCCGCCGGACAATTGGTTCGGACGGCTGTTCATGCGTTCGCCCAACCCCACGGCATCCAGCAATTCCCCGGATCGTTGCTGCCGTTCAGCCTTTCGTACTCCCTGGAGCAGCATGATGAATTCAACGTTTTCCCTGGCCGTAAATACTGGAATCAGGTTATAGGCCTGGAAAACAAACCCGATATGATGCAGCCTGTATTCCACCATTTCCGCCGGTTTCAGATCCGCCACATTGGTCCCGTCGATTGTAATTTGACCGTGGGTCGGCGAATCCAGACCGCCGATAAGGTTGAGCAGGGTGGTTTTTCCTGAACCGGACGGGCCGACAATCGCGGTGAATTCTCCTTTCTCGATTGTCAAATCCAAGTGCTTGACGGCCTCCACGGGAATCAATTTTGGATTGTAAACCTTTCCAAGATCGGTTATCTGAATAAGTGCCATATTGCTGTTCCCTTCTGAAAAATCGTTATGAAATTCCTAATATGTTCGGATCGCCTCCGACGGCTGCAGGTGCATGGCCTTCCAGGCCGGCATGGTGGAGGCAATGCTTGCGGCCACGACGATCATCAATACAAGTATAAGATACATACCGGCAGGCAGAAACGGATACAGGACCGTGCTGGCCCCGAAACTTTCCAGACTTGAGGCAAAAGCCGAAAAATCGATCCCCGTGCGGGAAAGGATAAGGATTGTCGCCGCCCCGACGAGCATTCCGCAGATTCCCCCTGTGATGGAGAGCATGATGGTCTCCAGAAGTATCATGAGAAAAACCTTTCCTTTCTTCATCCCTACCGCTATCAGGATACCCAGCTCCTGGATGCGCTCCATGAC
>CAYTUL010000025.1:0-16427 GCA_964441135.1 uncultured Desulfobacteraceae bacterium
GGGTGTAAGGGATGTGTGGGTCCATATGGGCTGTGAAACACCCGAAACCTCAAGGCTCGCCAGAGAAAAGGGCATTAACCTGCGAACCGGCACATGCGCCGTCATGTATATAACACCGGGTTTTTCCTTTCATTCATTGCATAAATGGATCATGAAACTTATAGGGAAATACTGACTCGTGTCCATCTAAAAACCATTCATTTCCAGAAAAGTTTTCGGCGGTCAGCAATCAGCTTTAGGTTAAAAGACATTTGCGGAGCTACTGCAAAACCATGAATATGGATTTTTAGTAAACTGAAGGCTGAGAGCTGAAAGCTGACAGCTTGACTAGTCCAATGATGCGATATAGCAGCCCCTTTTAGGAGTAAAGCAAAGCCGGGTCTTCCGGCCCCGGATATTCACTAACGGTTATAGCCTACTTTATTGCGCGAAGGTGGATGATTTTCCCTCCTCTTAGAACCTTTAAATCCGTATATCCCTCCTTTTCCGATCTCCCCATCTTATCCTGTATTTTGCACGTGTCCTGAATACTCGCTGAAACGGGGACCCCCTGCACTTCAAGAAGAATATCCCCGCCGATGAAGAGTTCATCATCCCCTATCTGGACCGGGATAGTACCCGGCCTGAGTCCCACCTTGTAGGCTAAACTGTCGAGAGCCACACGCTGGACCAAAAGCCCCGCTTCCTGGGGCACATTTAAGGCCTTGGCTAAATCGCCGAACAGCAGATAGGCCTCCAGTCCGGCCCAGAATGTTTCCCGATTAAGCAACAGGGCCTTTGCGGTGTTGATACTTACCGCGAATCCCAGGCCTTCCGAGCCGCCCGATTTTGAGAGAATATGGCTTACGATCCCGATAAGTTTGCCATCTATGCTGAAGAGGGGGCCGCCTGAGTTGCCCATATTAATTCCGGCGTCGGTCTGTAAAAACTCGATGGGTGTCAACTGGTCACAGATGCCTACTGTCTTCCGTCTCCCGCTCAGATGCCCGACAGTCAGGGTATGATCGATACCATAAGGCGCTCCCACAACAAAGACCTCGTCACCGATATACACCAAATTCGAATCTCCTAATTCAACAGCATGAAGATTGTCAGGCACATCCTGGAGCTTAAGGAGCGCAACATCGGCCTGCTGGGACAGGCTCACAACCCTTGCCAATGCCTGGCTGCCGTCTAAGAAATGAACGGATACCTCGTCCGCCACATGGACCACGTGTGCGGCCGTCATGATAAGACCTTCCTTTGAAACAATTATACCGGATCCAAGGCCTCCTTTGATGATCGGTAGATTGGGTATGGATTTTGAAAAACCGCCCTCTCTTGTCACGATGACCACGACAGCCGGATTGACACGCTGAAAAACATTCTTCAATGACCTGCCTTCGGCCTCAGAGAAAAGACCATGTTTCATCGTGATATCGCAAGCGTTAAATATCACTAAAAAAGAGAGAGACATCAAAAGGATGACTTTTTTATGCATTTGAATTCCTCCCAGCTCTGGTTTACACTTCCATCATACTCCATTTTTATGTCGACAACCATGGCTATTTAATATCAAATGAAGATTCTCATTAGGCCGTTATCTCAATGCCTTTAAAGGCGGTCAAAGGCTCTTGAATAAGATCCCCTTCCCGAAATCTGGACGGTCTCAGGGGGTGGATATCAAGGGTGCTGGTCTGGCCGTGAACAATCAATTCCGAGACCAGGATTCCGGTCGCCGGGGCGTGCATGAATCCGTGCCCGCTGAAACCGTTTGCACAGATAAACCCTTCCATTTCTGGGAAGGAGCCGATAATGGCGTGGTGATCGGGTGAAATATCATAGAGCCCCGCCCAGCCCGTCGCGATCTTCGCTCCTTCTAAGGAGGGAACACGGTAGAGTGAGCGATTCGCCGTCCATACCCGCGCCTCAAAGTCCACACTTTCATTATAGGATGGTTCCTCGTCCTGCGGTCCTGATAGAAGGAGCCCTTTTCCTTCGCGCCTCATATACCAGCCGTATTCCAGGTCAATGATCATGGGAAATAGGGGTGGCACATCATTGCAGAGATCCGTAAAAAAAACCTGTCTTCTTAAAGGTGTAACGGGTAATTCAAGACCTAACATGTTCGCAACCTTTGCTGCAAAAGGGCCCGCCGCGTTAACAACGAAACAGGTTTTAATCTTTTCCCCGGTTGCGACTTCCACGGAGCCTATTCTGCCCATTTTCGTGTGGATACCTGTCGCCTCAACCCCTTCTATCATCAGTGCGCCCATTCGCCTTGCACCCTTTATATATCCCTGGAGAACTTCGTATGGGCCGGCATAACCGTCACTTTCCGAGTAGGATCCGCCGGACAGGTCATCTGTTCGAAGAAAAGGCCATCGTTCTCGAATCCGACCGGGTTTCAAGATCTCCACTTTAAGACCCATGGAATCCATGAGCCGAACAGTCTTCTTTAAAATCGACCATTGTGCTGGACTGCAGGCCAGGAAGAGATACCCGGTAGGGCGAAACTCCGGATCCACTCCAAACTCCGCCTGAAATTTTTTGAAGATACTCAGGCTGAGGATGCTGAATTGGATATTAATCTTAGTTGAGAAATGGGTTCGAATACCGCCCGCACACTTTCCTGTGGATCCTTCACCCATTAAGCCTCTTTCTAAAAGGACCACTCTTCGAAGCCCGGCTTTGGTCAGGTAATAGGCTATACTTGCACCGATAATACCCCCCCCGATGATTACGACTTCGGCACTTTCAGGCAGGGAACTCTTTTTACTCCTTCTTTGTAAGTCCATGGAACTCAATAAAGGGATTTAAATTTAATCTTGTCACGAGTTCACAAGGTTGGTAAGCTATGAAAACAAATTGTACCATTCAACCATTCCAATGGTCGAGATTTTTCTCAACAGCAGGAGTTCTTTGGCTCTGTCCGACAGCTTTCGATCCGCGCATATAGAGCTTTCAGCAGTCGCTTTAGGCAAGGAAGAAATCATGATGAAGGGAATTCTGATACGCTGGTTCATACTGACTGTCGCTATCTTGATTACCTCCTATCTGCTGGATGGCATTCACGTAACCGGGATCGTCAGCGCGGTGCTGGCAGCGGCGATTCTTGGAATACTGAACGCCTTTTTACGCCCTGTCCTGATTATTATTACCCTTCCGATCAATATCCTGAGCCTCGGCATTTTCACCTTCATTATTAATGCCTTACTTCTTATGATGGTTTCAGGCGTTATCTCCGGTTTCATGGTCCACGGGTTCTGGTCTGCGGTGTTCGGCTCCCTGTTTATCAGTTTGGTAAGCTGGTTTCTGAGTTCATTTATTAATGACCGGGGAAGGATGGAGCGAGCCCGATTTATCGACATGAAAAAAACCGGTAGGGATAGATGGGAATGAATGATTTGAAACATGTTCATATTTGGGAAAAAAAGGAAAAAACGGAGTTTAGGTTTTGAGACCGAATTGATCGAAAGGGAGATCAGCCGATCAGATAGGTTCGGATTTCAATTTGGTGTATTAGTGGTTGAAGTTCCCCATGCCGTGCCCCGCGGATTAAGCAGGTTATTACCGGGTAAAACCATATCATTTCACGTACTGGAAAAAAATATCCGCCAGTATGATACCGTCATTCGCAGCATGCAAAGGAGGTATTATGTAATCCTGCCCCAGACAGACAGAACTGGAGTAGAGGTGGTGAAGGAAAGGGTAAAAAGCATGGCTGAGGAGTATCGGTGGGGATCTATACATATAGGCGCGGCCGTTTATCCCGAAGATGGCCAAAGGGCGGATTCGATTTTGAATAGAGCTGTAAGCCGCGCTGCCGGATAAACAGGGAGTGTATTATCCGGCCGTTTCGAATATCATTCCGGAATCCTGGTTTCCTCCCTGTATATCTTTTTCATCTTTTCACGGGTGGCAGGGTCCATCTTTCCGTCAAGGATTTCTTTGTATTTTTCAAGGGTAACCGAGTCTACCTCTTCTTCCCCTTGAAGCTCGCTGGTTTCCTTTTTGAATAATGGGCTTCCCTCTTCCTTGAAAGGATTATCCATGCTTTTTTTATCCGTGCTCCCTGATCTGTTTCGGAATTTATCTTTTATCTTTTCCATGTCGTTGGAGGTTAGGGCCTTTCCCATATATTTTTTGGCCTTTAAAATGAGTGAATTCTGAACGGACCGATCTGAAAGAGAGGAGAGCTTGGAAGTGAGGAAAGCGATACCAAAACCCAGAATAGAGCATAATACCGCGATCTTGAGATAAAGCTTTATATCGCCCTTATGAATTCTTCTTCGCTTTTTTTTCAGGACATATGGCATAATCGCCCTATTTGGTTCCTATCCTTTTTCATGTAATGTATACCCATTTTATTATAAGATTTGATTGGTGTCCATCCGTAAAGCAAAGATTTCAGCTAAAATTCAAAATGGGGAAATGTAAGCAAGAGGCCAGGCAACGGTATGTAAACAGGACTCGCAGTGATTGATCAAAAAAAGCTTGCAGTGATTCACATTGTTAAAAAGGAATTGGGTCTTGCCGACAAGGATTACCGGGATATTCTGGAAGGGGTGGCCGGTGTTAGATCGGCGAGGGATCTCGATGATAGCGGTTTCAGGAAGCTCATGAACTTTTTCGCTCGAAGCGGGTACTACAGAAAAAATAAAGACGGTCTTACTTTCAGGCAGAAATTATATGTCAAGGACCTGAAGGATCGGCTACACTGGCAGGACCAGCATTTTGAGAATTTTCTAAAAAAATATTATAAAAAGGTAAAAATAGAAAACCTAACGAAGAAAGAGGCAGGTAAGCTTATAGAATCCCTGAAAAACGTTTTAAAACATACAATATCCCCAGGGAAGGATAATGAGCTATCATAGACCCGAATGCCCCGTGCTGTGCACGCGGGCACTGCTCGTAGAAGAACGGCCATAATGGGGTTTGGGGGCGTAAGCCCCCCGGCCAATGGGCTTTCAAGCCTATAGGTTTTTTCATTCAAACTCCTCCGATTCCTCGGTTGGATAGAAGAGATTCAGACTCTCTTCTTTAATTTTTTCCGGATCTTCCCATAGGAGATACTCTTCCGCCTTTTTCCTGAAGACCAGGGCCCGCTCTTCCATTAAGGATATTTTTTCCAGGACCCCATTTTCCCTCAACATGGTCTTAACGGTATGAAAGATTTCCTCACTGCCACATAGGAGGGTACCTTCCTGTAATATCTTGCAGGCGACCATGTGTTTAAAAGTGTCAAACTTTATTTGCGTCCTTACACGGTTAAGAGGTTTGACGATATAATCTATTTCTTCTTTTAGATAGGGGTTCAGCAAGAGCCTGTATTTTTCTTTGTAGATCTCTTCATCAAGCCTGTCCATAAGATTCGCGGGAAAGCGGTCATCCACGATTACGACAATATCCATATCGGAACCCTTTACCATTTTGCCCGTACTCCTTTCTGGACGCGGTACGTCATGGGCCATATTAAACACGATATCCCCGGCGATTATGAAACATACCTGGCTCTTAATCAGGGTTTCATTTCCCAAACGCCCCGCAAGGGCGGACACGATATTGTAGGCCAGATCAGACTTTGTCCTGCTCACTTCTTCGATATGCGAAAGAATTGTTTCGGCCTTTTCATCGATAGAAGGATACTCATGGGACAGGCCGACTATGGAATAGGTCAAAAATTCCCTCATTAGAGATGGGGATAGACGGGCGAAACCTTCGATCCTTCGATCCAGGCGTAAGTACCTGGTTCCCACTATCCGGATGGTCAGATTCTTACTTAGTCTGCAGATTCGCCACACAAGAAATGGATCATAATCCAATGACTGGAGGATCTCGGCCCCGGTTAAAGGGCCCCTTTCTTCAATAAGGGCGATAATATTCTTTTCCATTATCCGGATTTAGATATAAGCGCATACCCTTGGAAATGCTGTATTGATAATAGGCGGTTTAAATAAAGATATTTGTAACATTTTAGCCTTATGAAAGATGGTTAATACAGAAGGGTGCTCAGGGATAATAAAAACGGGGCACAAGGCATAAGGCGCAGGGCACAGGGGAAAAGTACAACCCCGTTCTTATTAAGCGGTTTGCCTTGAGCCTTGCGCCCTTGGCCTCTAGCCTTTTTTATGGCTTTCGCCCCGGGAAAGAGATTGCTGAGCACCCAAGCTTTTGAAAAGGACTGAATAGTTACACATATTTAATAAATTTTTCCAGTTCCTCATCCACAATATCTTTCATGTCCAAAGCGTTCTTGAGACTGGTTTTGGATATTCCAGCCGATAATCTTAAAAAATCGGAGAAAAGAGGGTCAATATCAAGGAGATGCGTATAGGATTCTCCGGTCCGGCCGTAGTTGGACCGGATCAAACGTCTCAGGATAGAAGCAGAAAATATTTCAAATTTCTCTCTGAAGGATTCACGGGTAAAAGGATCAATCACTCCCCGGATCGCAAATTGGTGAACAAAATAGGTATTTCCCTTTTGGGAGAGCTCCGTATTGAAAAAGGGATAGGATCGAAAGAACAATTCCTTTGTAAATATCCTTCCCCTTTCTTTCTTAGCGATCAGACGGAGGATTTCCGTACCCCAGCCTAACATCCTGAACAGGGAATTTCTATCTCTGCTGGAATAGGCAAAGGAATCCAGTCCGTCGGATAAACGGAGCCAGAATCCTTTCTCAGCTTCTCCTAAGAGAGTAAAAATTTTCTCTTCCTGACAGGTCTCTCTTCGGCACTTATCCCCAAAGTCGATCCGGTATCTGAGGTCGACCCCGTGGTGCAGGGCAGGATACAGCAGACAACCTATGAGCTTAGGTTCTTTATTAATATATCCGAGCGCCCAGCAACTGAATCCCGTAATAGGCTTAAGGGTTCTATCCATGTTGTTAATATTATTGCTGTTTTCTCTGAAAATTCTTCTCATGATGTTTTTATAGGGTAAATGCTCATAACCGGCGGGACGAATGGGAGGGCAACAGGCGAAACAGCTTTTTTCTTCATCCGGAAAACACAGGGAGATGGTTTTTGAAGTCATGGGCAGGTATTATATCAGAATTATCAATTGGAAACAAAGATTCGGGACCTGCCCTGATCCACCATCACCTTGATGGTGCCCAGGGTGAACCAAAATCCATGGCTATTACTACCGATATATGAATTTGATGGTGGATTTTGGACCTGTTTATTCTGATAGCGTTTTCCCCATTCATTGATTGGCCCTAATTGAAATGATCCTCTTTCGGACTCATTACACCGAGTAGTTCATCAGGCCTGTTTATATTCATGAAAGATTTCAGCATGGGATCAAAAGCCCTTATCTCCATTTCTTCTACAAACCGGACTCGTATTTTTTCATAGGATTTGGCGGTCTGGAAGTTGCCTGAACGAATCAATTTCCTTACGGCGGGAAGACAGCTCTTGGAGTAAAGCGCATGGAGGGGCTCCGTTAACCGGTTTATCCTTGGGACTACCGCATCAAAATCATCCCTGACATCAATAATGTAGCGGACGAGGCCTTCATTAATAAAAGGCATGTCACAGGCTACGAAGAAACCCGCGTCATCTTCAATCACTTCGAGACCCGTATAGATCCCGCCAATGGGGCCAAGCCCCTTAATGAGGTCTACGTATACAGGCAATTGAAGATAGGAGTATTCGCGGGGAGTATTGCTGATAATAATTAGGCGTTTAAAAATCGAACCCATCAAGCGGGCTACCCTTTCAATAAGCCGGGTTCCATCTATCTCGACGAAGGCCTTATTCCTTCCAAACCGGCTGCTCTTTCCGCCCGCCAGTATTACACCTGTCACCCCTATAAGTTGCGATTTAACTTGATGGGAATCCTTTTTTGTCATGAACGTAATAATGAATTCACTGATACCTTTCACACATGTTTTGTAATATCGCGATATTAAGAATAAAACGCAACAACACCCTTGAACAAATTAACTGTTGATATTATATTTATCCAATTGGGTATGCCCATACGGCCATCCAGAGCACAAGATTGGAATAGCGGAAACAACCCTTTGGGAATAATTTTCAATTAGCATAATCCCTGTATGAAATCCAGAGGTTTTGTCAATGAAAAGAGACCCCTTTAATTTTATCCCAACCAGGAAAGTGAGGCATCCTTCTCAACAGGAGTCCGACTTTGATCAACTGGAAGCAATGGAACTGTACTGTTCTGAATGTGGACGGGCGGTTCCGGTGAGAAAATCGCTTCTGCTGGTCCTGCCGGAAGGAGATAAATACGAATACTGCTGCCAGTACTGCGGGGCGACCGTGGGGAACAAGATAGATCGTTCCGGAAACTTTCAAGGCATCCTTAAATTGTAATCCTGTAAAAAACGAATCACCGACTCCAGACAGCTATCTTTGCAAAGATTTCTTGATATATTTAAGTTATTCCATCCATTTGCCGATATAAAAGATGAATAAGAAAATAGGATCATTCAACTTGAGGGCAAACTTTCCGAAAGGATAGGGCGCAAAACTTCCGGTCTAAGTTCTGCTATGCAGGATAGGGCAGCGGGGTTGCAAAGTGGAAGACATTGTAAACCCGTTTCCGCACCGTAGAAACGGGTTTTGTTTTGGCGGGCCGTAAATTCAAACTTTATGATTCGAATTGCAATACTAAAAGGTCCGGTACACTCTTCCCTGAAGATGGTGGTCATCATAAGGAGGTGAGTAATTATGTTGATAGATAATGTAGCAAACGTACCGGTAACACAGGAACCCGATACCAGGGTAAAAAAGAAAAATGAGGTTGAAAATCAAAGGCCCATAGAAGAATCTGAAAAGGGTAACAACCTCGAACTAAACTTTAACAAAGATGAAGCCAAAGATATAAAGACCGCTGAAAGGGCGGAAAGGAAAGCCGATATGGAATTAGGCACCTATGACTCGACAGGGAAATTATCGAGTGAGAATAACAGGGGTGTTGAACAGGATAATAATGTGAATAGTGGAAGCATAGACATGATTGTTTAAGCGAGGTTTAAGTCTCTTTTGTCAGCATTGAAGCGGTCCTTGAAGGGCAAAACCCGCCGATTCCTAAAAGCATGTTGTGGTTAAGTGATAACAATCATGTAAACCAATATACAGCCCTTTGAAAATAAAAGGGGCATCGGCGAGAAAACCGTTCCGATGCCCCTTCTATTTTAGGATTTACTTCCGTTTTCTTACTTGACCTCAATCTTCTTTGTTTCACTACCTTCTTCTTTGGGGAGTGTCAGCTTAAGTATCCCGTCCTTGTAGCTTGCGTCTACCTTATCCGACTTTACTTTACCGGGAATCCTGAAGCTTCGATGAAAGGATCCGTAACGCCTTTCTATTCTATGGAAATTCTCTCCTTTGTCTTCTTTTTCATGTTTCTTCTCACCTTTCACACTGAGAATACCTTCGGAAAGTGTAACATCAACATCTTTCGCGTCCATACCGGGCAACTCAGCCGTGACAATATACTCTTTTTCATTCTCTGTTATATCGAAAGCGGGAATCCATTTGTCCTCCTCGGTAAACAAGGTAGGCAAACTCCAATCATCAAAGAAGCGATCAAAGAGGTCTCTGGTAGGCAAATAAGACCCACCACTCGGAATCAGACTCAATAACCTTGACATCGTAATCACCTCCTAAATACATTATAATGTTCTGGCTTATTTGATCCTAAAATAATCACTGGTTAGGTGAAGTCAAGGAAGATTCAAGCATTAATTCATGCAATAATAGAAAGTTAAGGCTTGAGAGTAATCGCGCTGACCGGGCATACATCCGCACAGGCATGGCATTCCCCGCATGGAAGTTTGGCGATGTCATTTTCGCCGTAAAAACTGATAACGGTGTCCAGGCCCCGCTGTGCAAAGGTCAGAAAGGGTCGATTATTCCCTTTCCCGCAAACGTACAGGCACTTCCCGCACAGGACGCATCGATTTGGATAGTAATTAAGGTAAGGATGTGTTTCGTCGACTTCCAGCTCTTTCAGTTTTTTCTCTAACTGCCCTGAATTAAGGCCGACCTTTAAAAATCTCGCAAGTTTCTGCAACTCGCACCTTTTGTTCGCAGGGCATTTCCCGCAGTCAACGCGGTGGGTCGAGAGAAAGAGCCGCAGGGCGGACCTTTGTAACCGTCTCACCCGGGGGGTGTCGGTCTTGACATTCATTCCATCCATAACCTTCAACGTGCAAGAAGTAATCGGCTCACTCCTCCCATCAATCTCCACAAAACATAAGCGGCATGAACCGGGGGGCTTTTCCATACCCTTTATGTAGCAAAGGTTGGGAATGTAGATACCGTTCTCAAGACAGGCCTGGAGTAATGTCTCCCCTTCTTCCGCCTCAATCTCCCTGTTATCCACGATCAATTTCATAGGATTATTTTGTGTCATTTCCATAGGTTAAAGTGCTATGTGAATTTGAATCCGTATCAGGCGACGGATCCGGGGGGCGCTCGACTTTAGGTGCCCTGTCAGGTGGCGATACCCTTATCACGGCCTTATATTCATCAGGACATGCAGCCAGGCATTCTCCACATTTTACGCACAGGTCCTGGTCAATTCCCTTTTTTCTCTCTTTTGTCGTAAAAATGGCCTCGACCGGACATGAACCCACACAGGCATCACAACCGCGGGAGCATTTTTGCAGATCGATATAATAGGCGGTCAATTCGCGGCACATACCGGCCGGGCATCTCTTCTCCTTAATGTGGGCCTCGTATTCGTCCATAAAGTACTTCAGGGACGTGAGCACAGGATTAGGGGCTGTTTTACCCAGTCCACACAAAGAACCGGCTTTAATATCTTCACTCAGTGTATTCAGAGTCTCAAGATCACTGTCCCTTCCTTCTCCCTTTGTTATGCGATCCAGTATATGAAGGAGGTGATAGGTCCCTATTCGACAGAAAGTACATTTGCCGCAGGATTCCTTTTGGGTAAAATCGAGGAAATATCGGGCTACGTTTACCATACAGGTATCCTCATCCATCACTACCAGGCCGCCGGAACCCATCATGGCGCCGGCCCTTGTCAGGGAATCAAAATCGATGGCCGTATCCAGATAATCTTCCGGAAGACAGCCCCCACTGGGCCCGCCGATCTGCACGGCCTTGAATTTTTTCCTGCCCGGAATCCCGCCGCATATGTCAAATATGAGGGTCCTCAGGCTAACACCCATGGGTATCTCCACCAGGCCCGGGTGAACCACGTTTCCGACGATAGAGAAGATGGCAGTGCCTGTGCTGTTTTCCGTTCCGATCCCTCTGTACCAGGCAGAGCCGTTTTTGATAATCGCTGGAATTGAGGATAGGGTTTTTACATTATTTATCACGGTAGGCAATCCCCGGATACCCTCCTGTGTGGGGTAGGGGGGACGAAATTGGGGCATACCGCGTTTTCCCTCGATGGATTGTACGAGAGCGGTCTCCTCACCGCATACGAACGCCCCGGATCCCTGAAAGATAGAGATCTCAAAGTTAAAAGGGCTGCCTAAGATACCTTTGCCCAATAGTCCCAAGCCTTCCGCCTGTTCAATAGCCTTGGTAATTGTCTCCACCGCCAACGGATATTCCGCTCTAATGTATACAATCCCTTTTTGGGCCCCAACAGCATAGGCGCAGATTGCCATACCTTCGAGAAGCTGATGAGGGTTGCTTTCCAGAATAGTACGATCCATGTAAGCACCTGGGTCGCCTTCATCCGCATTACATATTATCATCTTGGACGAGGAAGCGGCTTTTTTGGCAAGCTGCCATTTTTCACCGGCAGGGAATCCGGCGCCCCCTCTTCCCCTGAGACCGGAGGCAATTATTTCATCAATAATTTCCTGAGGTCTGATCTGAAGGACTTTAACCAATTGGGAATATCCCCCCTTAGCTATGTATTCGCTAATCTTCCCGGGATCGATCATTCCGCAATTTTCCATTACCAGCCGTTTTTCCCGGTTGAATCTCGGGAAATCCATAACCTGGGGTATTAATTCGTTCTCTTCCATCGCTCCGAGCAGATGTTCAAAGAGGGGGTCTCCCCCCTTCAGAAAGGACTTTACGATCATTTTCGCCTTCCCGGGTGTAACCCTATGATAAAAGATTGGAGGAAATCCGGAATCTGGATGGTCTATTATGACGACCGGTTCGGCGTAACAATGACCAATACACCCTACCGATTCTATCCTGGCATCAACACCCTGATCTATGAGTGAATCTTCAAATGCCTTTTGGGTGTCCAGGGCACCTGCTGCCAGACCGCAGGTAGCCTTACCGATGGTTATCTTCGGAGTCCGGGTCTCCTTTAACAATCGTAACGTTGTCTCGGCGTCCTTTTGGATTGAGCTGAATCGTTCTTTTATTCCATCATTGCCGGTCATGTTCATTCTCAAGCCTCTTCCTCTCTTTTTTCTCCTTCTCAAGCTGAAAGCCTAATAGAAGTCCTTCCACCTTGCTTGGTGCCATGTTCCCATGTACCGTTTCATTGATCACGGCCACGGGAGCCAGGGCGCAGCATCCGACGCACGCCACCCTTTCTATACCGAACTCCCTGTCAGGGGTGGTCTCGCCAGACCGGATTCCAAGCTTACGCTCGAAATTCTCGAGAATGATGTCACCTCCCCTCACGTGGCAGGCCGTACCAAGACATACTTTTATCTGATGTTTGCCCGGAGGTTGAAATCGAAACTGGTTATAGAATGTGGCGACACCGAAAACTTCGCATGGCGCTATCTCGAGGTACTCAGCCACCATTTTCATGGCTTCGGAGGAGAGATAGGAGTGTTTCCCCTGTATCATCTGGAGAATAGGAATGAGGTTTCCCACATTCTTTTCGAATGACGTTAGATTTGAGGCTATGTCTTTCAACATATCCTCTTCCTGTTTACGTATTTTCTCCTCTTCCATTTCGCTGGTCGTATGTCTTATTCATTATTCTTTATAAAGCAAGTGATAGGATGTGATCCCTAAGCCATTCCGTTCTTCTCAACAGGATTTCAACTACAGGAAAGTCCCTGGGTCGTCCTTTTAAGGGCTAAAAAGATTCTCTCAGGAATAACATGGGTGCTTGCTAAATCTTTTCCATTGCACCCAGTACGCCCTGTATCCTGTCGCGAAGCAATAGACAGATCTTTTCCATTATCTTAAACCCGAGTTTCGAGTCTTTGAGCATGATATCTCTCAGGCCTGCGCCGCTCATAACCACGATTTTGGCTGTTCTCTTACATAAGGCCGAAGACATTAGGTAGTGCGGTTCATTCAGGATCGAAGACCAGCATCCAAATGCCCTTCCGTTTCCAAGGGTCCCGATCACGGCTTTTCCCTCCCGTAGACCCAGATCCATCATCCTTTCTAAAAACACATGGCCATCGGAGACGATGAATATCCGTTCCCCTAATTCACCCTGGTGAAAGATATATTCTCCCGCCCTGTATGTCTCCATATGACAGAGGGAAGCTATCTTATCGATGTCGGATCGTTCAAGCCCCTTGAACAGCTCGCAATTCTCCAGGGTTTGCAGGATCATTTTCATATCCATGACGGTCCTCCACTAAAAGGTAATCGTGTTAAAAAGAATTGTATTCAACCCGTTAAGGCCTTTTAGGCTGTCATGTTTACTTTCCGGGACCTACCGTGGCCATGGTGTATCCATTTTGCAGAATAATCCTTTCTGCCGCACTTCGAACATCGTCGGCGGTGACTTCCACGATTTCCCTCATGAATCTCCTGTGATGGTCATACCCCAGGCCGTAGAGCTCGTCAAGTGCCATTCGCAGGGCCTGGCTTCCGTTTGTCTGATACTCTATCGCCATTTGTCCCAGCAGGTACTTTTTCGCATCTTCAAGCTCCTGTTCACTCAGGCCCTCCTTTTTTAATCTTTCCAGCTCCAGGAAAAGGGCGTCTTTCGCGTCTTGAAATTTTTCAGGCTCACAGGCTAAATACACACCGAACAGGCCTGTTTCAAGTCCCGGTCTCCGAAAGGACGATACCGAATAGGCGAGGCTCCGCCGATCTCTTAACTCGAGGAAAAGTCTGCCTCCCTGGCCGGAAAGGGCGGTATCGATAAGGGTCATGGCGGCATTGTCAGGGCTCTTCAGGTCTGTACCAAGATATCCGATCATGATATGTACCTGATTGCCCGGTCTTTCCAAATGTACTTCCCTCGGACTCTTAAGAGGGGGTTCGGAAAGAATCTCAGGAGGTTGGAAAGTGGAAGGCACAAGATCCCCGAATAGTATATTTATCTTTTTCAGGAATTTTCCTTTATCCACGTCACCCACAACCGTTAATACAAGATTGGACGGTACGACAAGGGATTTATACCACGTAATCAGATCCTCCCTTTTTATGAATCGAATGCTTTTATCCGTTCCGGTGGTCGGCCGGCCATAGGGATGATTTTGATAGAGGGTGCTGTTGAAAAGGTCGGAAAGTTCATGTATGGGATTGTCTTTTTTACTCTTAATATCTGTAAGCATATCCGCCCTGACTCTCTCCATTTCAGATTCAGGGAATGAAGGGTGGTTAATCAATTCCGCTATAAGCGAAAGACCGGAGTAAAGGTTTCCGCTCAGGAATTTGGCAGAGACCCCGAAGCTGTTTCTACCGGAAAAACCATCCAAATCGGCTCCCCATGACTCAACTGTAGAAGCGATTTCCGCGGCGGTCATCGTTTTCGTTCCCCTTGTAAGCATCTTTGCTACGAAGCTGGAAATTCCGGAATGATTCGCGTCCTCGAACCGGGTTCCTCCAAGTAATGCAGCCCTGATGGATACGAGCGGCAACCGGTGATTTTCCTTGATAAGGACTCTTATTCCATTCGACAGCGTATATTTCGCAATCGCCTGGGTATCCTTTTCCGCAACTATCCTGCTATTGGCGGAATCATTATCGGGCCTTTGAACAAGAATTTCCGTAATCTGGTCTTCAGAAAGGTCAATATCGGATCCTTCCGGCATCAGGATTCCTGTAGAAAGACTATTGGGCCTTAAATAAAACCCAGCCACCTCCTGAATATCACGGGCAGTAACCCTCCTTAGTTTTTCCAGATACTCGTTGGCCTTGAACATATCACCGGTCATTGTTTCAAAAAAAGCCAATGTATGGGCCTGTCCTTCCATGCTCTCCATTGTTGATAAATACCCGGATTCGGCTATCCTTTTTGCCTTTGACAATTCCTGTTCGAGGACAGGTTCCATCGAGATTCGCTGAATCTCATCCATAATTGCTGCAAGGGCACTCTTTATGTTTTCCGGCATTAAGGTGCATTTAATGGAAAACAGACCCGGATCGACCATGGCGAAGGAATATGCACCGATACTCCTGACGAGGTTTTTTTCCATCTTTAAGCGCGTATAAAGCCTTGAGCTGTTACCGTGTCCTAAGATCACTTCCAGGAGGTTGAGCGATGGGATATGCGGGTTTGTCATCGAGGGAATGTGCCATGACATATCCATATAGGCCTGCTGGACATTTGATCTTATAACCTTACTCCTTGGAGATAACTGTTCGGGCTCTACCGGCCTCCATGGACTCTCCCCGGGTCGGTCCGGAAGATTCTTAACAAGCATCCGGATTTTCTTTAGAGCTTCATCCCTATCAAAATCTCCCACGGATACCAGGACCACATTATCGGGAGTGTACCACTTGTCCATGTACTTTAGTATATCATCGCGGTCGAAGGATCGGATTGTTGCTTCGTAGCCGATAATAGGTCTCCTGTAAGGATGCACCTTGTAGGAAAGATCATGCATGGCCCAGCTTAATTGTCTATTCGGTAAATCAAGAGACCTTCGGTATTCCTCAAGGATAACTTCCTTTTCCCTTTCAAGTTCCGCTGGGTCAAAAAGGGAGTTCTGAAGGGCATCCAGAAGTACATCAAGGGCCGTGTCGAAATGACTGCTTTCGATCTCTATAAAATATACGGTTCTATCGAATGTGGTATAGGCGTTGATATTGCCACCTGATGATTCAACAGAACGGGCGATTTCTCCGGTCTTTCTCCTGTGAGTGCCTTTAAAAATCATATGTTCAATGACATGTGTAATGCCTGCTTCCTTCTCGGATTCGTTGGCGCTTCCTGTTTTGACCCAGACCTGTGTGGATACGACAGGCGCACTATGGTCTTCTTTAAGGATAATATGGAAACCGTTATTAAGTTTGTACCTCATCGCCCCATCGGTAATAGAGGCGGCCTCTACCCTTTTTACAGAAAAAAAACTCAAACAAAACGCGGCTAAAAGTATAAACAGGCTTACTCTCGTTGTTATCATGGGTTTTTTAAAAATGATTTTCACTTATTGATCCTCCTCGGACAACCTATAGGGAAATACTCCGGACATCATACGATAATTATTATTGACATACTATATATGGTGCCCTAAAATAAATCCGTTTCAACATATTATGTTTAATTAGTGCTCATCCATAAACTATCGTTTATGAATTCGCGCTATCAGCAATCAGCAT
>CAYTUL010000026.1:0-16375 GCA_964441135.1 uncultured Desulfobacteraceae bacterium
CTGAAGATGGATATCCGGTATGATATTTCTTTTCAAGGAGATATCTACCTGCTTTCCCTATAAAATTTGGGGTTAAACCAAGGCCACGTCCTTCCCCGTACAAATCATCGGGATCTTCGATGGGCGTGGATTTTTTACTGATTGAAGACATCGTATTCAGGAGAAAAATTGAATTCCCGTCCGGACGAATCAAATCTCAGCCTGTGCTTCGATAAGGGGATGATTCCGAGATTTTTTCAACTCCTGCAAAAGGGGTTTATGATGAAGGTCCAGGTGGGATGCAGTATCAAGGATCTATTTTGCGGGCAGTTCGGGCTGAACCCCGGGTACTTTGAAGAAAGGGTTCAGACCATATTTTTGGACGGAAATCCCGTGGATGACGCCGGTTCCGCCGTTGTCAGGGCAGGGTCCCATATTGCCCTTTCCGCGGCCATGCCGGGACTCGTGGGTGCGGTTTTCCGAAAGGGGGGCTATTATTCTTCCCTGCGAAAAGAGATATCCTACAAAGAAGGGGTGAAACAGGGATCTCAGCGGGATGGTGTGGTGTTCATAAAGCTTTTCAATCTCCTGCTGAAGGATCTAGGACCCGATTTCCTCGGGAGAGGGATCTGGGTCGAGGGGAAAGACCTGGATGATTTCTTCAAGAGACAATCAAAGGGTTTCGAGAACGGGTTCAGCTCGGCCTTAATGGACGGGAGAGAACTTGGCCTGGAACAATTATCCACAATGCAATGGCCGGACAGGCGGGTATTTTTAAAGGTCCGACCCTGCCAATAAAATCATTTCATGATTCTTGATAGATCAACCGCCGGCTATGGGCGGAAAAACACCTACCCTGTCCCCTTCCTTCAGGATTTCATCCCCTCCTGCATGTACACCGTTCAAAAAGATGATCTTGACCGAATCGGGGGGAACCTTGAACCGGTCAAGGAGATCCATGACCGTGGTCCCGGCCTCTATATCAACGGTCAAGTCATTTCTCCCGGGATTCGACACGTAAACGGAAAGGGAGGCGTACAGCCTCAATTCGACTTTCATTTCATGCCCCTCTCATTCATGGACCGTTAAACTGCTCGGATTCGGAAAGGACCCTCTTCGGACCCCAGTTATGGATGAAGCCTGCCTTTTTGTCCCTATCCGATTCAGTCCAAATTATAAACCAGGATAATGGAACATTTCCAGCAGGAAAATGTCTTTCCGCTTCCGGTGGATAATTATCTTAATTCATTAAAGATATTTCAAAAAAAGCCGATGGGATAGAGTAGCCCTTATTAAAAAAAAGAAAAGGATTTCCCGTCTCAACCGTTTCTCCCAAGAAACGATAGCATCACGTGAAGGGATTGTTTGAGCCGGGGAAAAATGGAATGATCCGCTGGAATTGAACATGTCGGGTACAAGAAGCCTCCTGTGGCTTATCCTATTATTATCTGCCCCTGGTTTTGCTCTTTTAAGCTGCGAAGGAGAGAGGCAGGAAAAGGTCTACCGTATAGGAATTCTCTCCGGCCTCGAAATATTCGATGATATCGCCGTCGGCTTTAAGAATAAGATGACGGAGTTAGGCTACAGAGAAGGGAAAGATATCCTTTACAGTGTTCGGAAAATAGACCCTGATTTTAAGAAAGGCCATAATGCGGATACCTTTTATTTAACAAATCTTGACCTGATCTTTGCCTTTCCCACAGGGCCCGCCCTGGCCGCCAAGGCAGCCGTCCGGGGAACAAAAATACCCGTGGTTTTTGCCATGGCGGGCATTGAGGGAAATAACCTTATCGAGAGCCTCCATAAACCAGGAGGAAAGATCTCAGGCGTCCGATTCCCCGGCCCGGAGACCACTGGAAAACGCCTTGAAATCCTGCATGAGTTAAAGCCGGACATCAAGAGGGTCCTGATCACCTATGACCCCGGCTATCCCACAATACCCACTGCGTTGAAGGAATTGGAATCGGTCGCTTCCCTGTTAGGCGTGACATTGGTGAAAGAGCCTGTCCATGATTTTCATGGTCTCCAGGCCGCGTTTCAAAAAAGGACGGGGTCCGGGGATATGGATGTGGATGCTATTCTTATCATGCCGGAATTTCTCACGCAGCTTCCTGAAAGTTGGGCTTTAATAACCGAATTCGCTGCTGGGCATGGGTTGCCCATAGCCGGGGCCCTGAACGATACGGCCTACAAAGGGGCTATTTTTACCTATGCACCCGATCTTATTGAAACGGGCGGTCTGGCCGCTTCTATAGCGGATAAGATATTCAAAGGCACTCCCGCGGGTGAGATCATGGTTGTCACACCGAAATCGCGTTTATGCTTTAATTACGGGACGGCCGTTAAGATGGGCATCAAAGTGAGTGAAGGATTTCTGAATTTGGCCGACAAGATCATTCGATAACAAGGGGAAGGGGAAAATGAGGCACGACATAAAAATAAGCCTGAAGGAAACCCTATTTATTTTTGCGCTCATTCTTGCATTCTTCAACGGCTGCACCGAAAAACCAGAAAAGGTATATCGGGTCGGTATTATAAGCGGTGTGGATTTTTTTAATGACACGGCAGAAGGTTTTAAGATTCAAATGACCGAGTTCGGCTATATGGAGGGGAAAAACATCGCCTATGAATTTCGAAAAATTAATGTGGACCATGCTGCCGAAAGACGCATTCTACAAAAGTTTGTGGATGACCGGGTGGATCTCATTCTTACTTTTCCCACCGAGGTCTCCCTGACTGCGAAGGAGGTCACAAAGGGAACGAATATTCCCGTTGTTTTTGCAAATGCCAATATAGAAGGTGTTGACCTGGTTCATAGTGTCCGAGAACCAGGAGGAAATATCACCGGGGTTCGTTATCCGGGTCCGGACCTCGCGATTAAACGCTTTGAGATCCTGCTCGAATTCGCGCCCCATGTCAAAAAAATCTGGGTGCCCTATATGCAAGGTTACCCCATTATTATCGGTCAGTTAGATGTGTTGCGTCCCGTGGCCGAATCCCTGGGTATTACACTGATAGAAGTGCCCACAAAAGGCCCTGCGGATATCCGGGCCGATCTTGACAGGCGTGAAAGATCGGGTGATATGGACATGGATGCCATACTGATGATCGCGGATCCGCTCGTCGTAAATCCCGAAGCTTTTGAAGTGTTCGGGAAGTTTGCAGCGAAGCATAAAATACCTGTCGGCGGCGCCCTGATGTCCGTTGATGGCTATCATTCGATTTTCGGCGTTTCAACGAAAAACGTTTTCGTCGGCAGACAGGCCGCATACATGGCTGATAAGATTTTCAAAGGCACTCCTGCGGGCCTTATCCCCGTTGTTTCGGCTGAGAGTTATCTGGATATCAATTACAGGGCGGCCCGTGAACTGGGACTCGAGGTGAGTGAAGGTCTTTTAAGCAGGGCGGATCGAATCATTCGTTAAAATCTTCAGGTCACGGTTTGTAGACCGTTTTGAGGACGCTCGTTCAGATCGTGAATTTAGGAAAGAGTAATGGGTTGCCCATGCAAACAGACACAAAAAAAACAATGCAATTCCGGAGCCTGACCGTCTCGCTGGCAATGGCCTTTTTGACATTGATCCTGGCGATCCTGCTTATTGCCACTGTTTTTGAGATATATTTCAGCTTCCAGACTCAACGAAAGGTTATTGCCCGGCAGCAGCATCTCATCGCCAAGGACGCAGCGAATACGGTGAAGGTCTTTGTCCAGGAAAAAATAAGGGTCCTGTATGCGGCGGTTAGCATCGGAAAACTCTTGGATAATCCAGGGAAGGGGCAGAGACTTGTCCTGGAAAAATTGATTGGACTTGAACCGGCCTTCCGACAGTTGTCTCTGCTGGACAGGCAGGGGGAAGAGGTAAAGCGATACTCCCGACTGTCAAGTTTTATGACAAGCAGGCTGACTGAAAGGGTCGGGGCCGACATGGCGGATGAATTAAGGAAAGGGAATCATTATGTTAGCCCGGTCTATATCGATAGGGTGACCAGCGAGCCGATGGTGATCATGGCCGTTGCCGTCACCGATGTCTTTCACGATTTTAAAGGGAGCCTGTTAGCCGAGGTAAACCTGAAATTCATGTGGGACCTGGTGGGCGGAATGAAGATCGGCAAAAAGGGACTGGCCTACGTGGTCGACAATCAGGGGAACCTCATCGCTTTCAGGGATATAAGTCGCGTGCTCAAGGGAGAGAATCTGTCCCGTATAAAGGAAGTTGCCGAATTTGTAAAAGGAGACAATTCATCCCATGAAAGAAAAATCGATATTTCAAGAGGCATTACAGATACCCGGGTCGTGACGAGCCATGAGCATCTCGGCAACCCCGACTGGGCCGTTATCGTTGAGATACCGGTTTCGGAGGTTTACGCGAACATATATTCCAAGGTAAAACTATCCGCGCTTATTACGCTCTTATGCTTTGTATTAGCAGTCGTCGCGGGTATCTACCTGTCTAAAAGAATCACAAAACCGGTCATCAATCTCAGAAATGCCACAAAGAAGATAAGCCATGGAGATTTGGATACGCGAATAGAGGTTTTATCCAAAGATGAAATAGGGGAGTTAGCGGTCAGTTTTAACCAGATGATCGAGGACTTAAAAAAGACCACGGTTTCCCGGGATGAACTCGCTGAGGAAATACTCGAACGTAGGAAAGCCGAGGATGCGCTCAGGGAGGCGAAAAAGCAGGCTGAAGCCGCGTCCCAGGCAAAGAGTCAGTTTTTGGCCAATATGTCCCACGAAATAAGAACCCCCATGAACGCAATCATAGGGTTTACCGAACTGTTGACCGCCACGGATCTTGACCAGAGCCAGAGCGATTATGTAAAGACCGTGCAGGATAGCTGCAATGTCTTGCTTTCACTCGTAAATGATATCCTCGATATTTCGAAAGTAGAGGAAAACAAGTTTGAATTTGAACGAATTGACTTTGATCTGGCCTATCTTATCGAAAGTATATTTAAAATGATACACTCCAAGACAATCGGAAAGCCCCTGGAGTTACGCTACCGCATGATGGAAGAACCGAGGTACTTCAAAGGTGATCCGACCCGTATCCGGCAGATATTGATTAACCTGATCGGTAACGCCGTCAAGTTTACCAAAGAAGGCCAAATAAAGCTGGAGGTAGACCTCGACGCCAAGGACAGGGATGGCAAGGGCAGACCCGGGCTGACCCGAACCCTCCGTGTCTCCATTAAGGATACGGGGATCGGAATCCCGGAAGACAAAAAAGAGTCCATATTCGAGGCCTTTTCCCAGGCCGATGCCTCGACTACCCGTGAATATGGCGGAACGGGATTAGGGTTGTCCATTACAAGGGCCTTTATAGAAAAGTTAGGCGGCGAGATCTGGGTCGAATCGGAAGAAGGGGCGGGCAGTGAGTTTATTTTTACCTTAAAGCTGGAGCAGGCGAATCCGGTCACGGAGAGCGAAATAGAGCCGGTCACTTACGAGTCCCTCACGAAAAAGAGCGTTGTCATAGTCGATGATAACCGGAATGCCGCTAAAATCTTTAAGGAATATTGTGTGAGTACGGGAATGGATATTCATTTTATAACCCCCTCGGCAAAAGAAGCGCTGTCCCTGCTCACCTCGGCAAAAGAACCGCCCGATCTTATTATCAGTGACATTAAAATGCCGGAAATGGACGGGTATGAATTCATTAAAAAAATACGCGAGGATAAGAAACTGCGGGATATAAAGGTCATCGCGGCCACATCCGACGCCAGTCCAGGCCAATCCCTCCATGCCAAACTGAAGGGTTTTGACGGGTATCTGGCAAAACCCATCGTAAAAAATGAATTGATCAATGTGATGAAGGCGGTATTCGGTGATAAACGCAAAGGGGGGGGTCAGATTATCACGCGCCACCTGGCCAAGGAGATTTCACAGAACGGGAAAAAGGTTCTGGTCGTTGAGGATGACCCCATAAACATGAAACTTATAAAAAAGCTGCTCATGAAATACGGCATTATGATTGACGCGGTGAAAAATGGGAAGGAAGCCGTTGAGAAACTGAAGATAAATCACACCTACAATATGGTGTTGATGGATATCCAGATGCCAGGGATGAACGGAATAGAAGCAACGGAGATCATACGGACCGATATCAGCCAAGAATTGCCGATTATCGCTCTTACGGCCTCTGTCATGCAGGAAGATCGGGAACGCGCCCTCTCCGTAGGAATGAATGATCTGCTGCCCAAACCGATTGATGTGAAACAATTGAACGAGGTGATACGGCAGTACTGTTTTTAAACACTGTCCGGGTGAATCCCGGTCCCAGCGGGCAATGTTATCCCTTGACTTTTCATTGCAAATAGGTCATAAATAAATAAAAAAAAGGAAACTTATGATAAACCTCCAGCCCGAATTCCTGTTAGACAGGGTCCCAACCATGACTACTAAGCGCACAACGCGCTCGTGGGCCTGGTGTGACCATCGGTCGGGAGGTTTTATCGAATAACATCTTCTGAAATGGTTTTAACAGGCCCCGGCGCTGAACGTGCCGGGGCTTTTTTTTTGCATACCAAACAGGGAGGTCTTAAAATGAAAAAGATAAGGGTTGGTGTGTTAGGTGCGACGGGATCGGTTGGACAGCGGTTTGTCCAGCTTTTATCGGATCATCCATGGTTCGAATTAGGGGTCATTGCGGCCTCGGAGCGTTCGGCCGGAAAATCCTATGGAAAAGCCTGTAAATGGTTTCTGTCTGCGGACATTCCCCGGAAGGTGCGGGATATGATCGTTCAGCCTGTGGACACAAACCTGGACTGCAAACTGGTCTTTTCCGCCCTGCCGGGCACCATTGCCGGAGAATGGGAAGAGAGATTCGCATCCGCCGGGTTTGGTGTTTTAAGCAATGTCAGCACGCATCGCTACGATGAAGATGTTCCGCTGGTTACCAGCGAAGTGAATGCGGATCATCTCGATATCATTCCCTATCAACAGGCTGCCCGCGGCTGGAAAAAGGGATTTATCGTTACCAATTCGAATTGCTCGGCCATGCCGCTGGTCCTGACGCTCTCACCCCTGCACAGGGCCTTTGGTATCCGGGCGATTGTCGTAAGTACCATGCAGGCCCTTTCCGGAGCCGGCTATCGGGGGATTCCCTCCCTTGCCGCCATAGACAATGTCATCCCGTTTATACCTACGGAAGAAGAAAAAATGTCTATGGAATCCAAGAAAATGCTGGGAATAATCCTTGATAATGCCTTTACCCCCGCCGAATATGCCTTCAGCGCCCACTGCAACCGGGTCGGGACGATAGACGGTCACATGGAAGCCGTTTCTGTGGCCTTTGACAATCCGCCGGAAGACAGGGAAGAGATTTTAAATATCTGGCGGGCCTGGGAACCTTTGCCCCAGCAGTTGAATCTGCCTAACGCCCCGAAGCCGCCCATTCTTATCCGGGACGAACCGGACCGCCCCCAGACTCGCCTCGACAGGAATAACGGGAACGGCATGGCCGTAACCATAGGCCGGTTGAGAAAATGTGAAGTACTGGACTATAAATATGTCCTGCTTTCCCATAACACGATTCGCGGTGCCGCCGGCGCTTCGATTCTTAACGCCGAGCTAATGATGGCCCGCGGTCTGTTGAAGGGCCTTAGTGATTAATTCACACTCATTCCTCGTTAGAATGTGGAAATCACGGCCCCCGCCATCAGGAGTAATGCACCTGTCAACTTTTTAAGGGTGACGGGGTCGTGGGGCGACTCTAACAGGCCATAGTGACTCAGGAACATGGAGGTCAGGATTTGCCCGGCGATGCCGAGAATAAAGAAGTTCCTTGCCCCGATCCTGGGAATGAGGAAAGTCGTCCCAAGGACCATGAATGCCGCCGCAACACCCGGCAGAAACATATAGGCCCGCAGGTTCCTGATCTTAAAAAACGTGCGGTAGTCACCGACTACAAAAAGAAGAATAACCGTTGTAACCAGGGCTATGAAAAAAAAGGGAACGAGTGCGGTTATGGGAGATCCCAGATGCCTGGCCACCACGCTGTTCATGGGAAGATAGATCGCTAACATGATACCCATGAGAAAGGTGAGGGTGATAATCAACAATTGCATAATATTATTCTCCGGCTTGATCTTTGATATTGTAAAAGGCCTCATCCCATTCCTAAATATCCCGGTTCCCTATTATTGTACAGAGAAAACAGGGGGGCCATCCATAAAATTATACGTACTTGAATATGATATTACCTTGAAAAGAAATATCATACCTGTTTTCCTAATTTCGTACGGCGACGGGTCAAAAACGTAACGATTCCGGCGCTTTTGGAATGAAAGGGCAGGATATCCGGTGAGAAAGGAAGGAAGTCATTCCGCCGTGAGACCCGTGGGTCCGAAAATGGGAAGTACATGATTAAATTTTGAAAAATACAGGGAATACCTTTTTATCCTACAGTCACGGGCTGTGATTGTAAAGGGACAGAAAAAGGAGAGCTTCCTACAATGCCATGATTTTGGATCTCTATTTACCGATCGCCAGACACAGTGCTGATATCTTTCTGCTTCTGGGGTTGGGTAGTCTCACGGGTTTTGTGTCCGGCCTTTTCGGGGTAGGGGGAGGCTTTCTCATGACTCCCCTTCTCATTACTATCGGCATCCCTCCCGCGGTGGCCGCCGCTTCAGATTCTAACCAGATCATAGCTGCCGCTACCTCCGGCACCTATGCTCATTACCACATGGGCAATGTAGATATCAGGATGGGGATTTTTCTTCTCATGGGTAACTGGGCTGGAGGCACGCTGGGCGTAGAGATCATAAAAATCCTGCGTGGCCGGGTGATGCGGACTTTTTGATTAAGATCACCTACGTGGTGCTGTTAGGCATCGTCGGATCTTCCATGCTCATTGAGACTCTCCGGGCACTCCGCAAGAAGCCGGCTGAGATCAAACTC
The DNA here is from genome assembly GCA_964441135.1 of uncultured Desulfobacteraceae bacterium. GTDB lineage: Bacteria > Desulfobacterota > DSM-4660 > Desulfatiglandales > HGW-15 > CAYTUL01. Next base: position 8,888 of record CAYTUL010000026.1, read on the forward strand.
GGTGAGGGTCCTGCAAAGACTCCTCTTTACATTCGATTGGAGCAGGCCCTCCCCTGGCAGATGCACTTCGAGAAGTCCGGGGTAGCGATTTCTCCCCTGCGCAAGAGTGTATCTTTTAAGGGCCGATTTAAGAAGGGAGAGAAACCTGAACTTTTCAGGGAGTTTATCTATTTGAAAGAAGGCCAGGGGCTGGATGGCCTATTTCCCGGTGCGATAAAGATTTCACCTTTGAATGAAACCCGTTCGTTAACCCGAGCCGTCTTTCGTCTTCCGACCAGGATCCCCTTGGGCATCCACAGGGTTTGTCTCACCGTGATCCAGAATGGGCAGGTCAAAGAGCATCGATGCATTCCTTTCGAAGTCGTAATGGCGGGCTTACCGGCCTTTTTGACCTTTCTCGCATCCCGGCGCGTGATTTTTTGTGACATTTTTTCTGTTTCTATCGCCGTGGCCGCCGGGTTCCTGTCCGGGACCCATTTCAAGAAGAGAAGAGGGGAGAAATCCAACAAAGAAGACCCCTGCAAAGGGGCCGAAGGCAAGGAAGAATCCACCCCATTGGATTCAGAGGAGTAAACGAAAGCCATGTCCATTATTACTATTTCCAGGGGATCCTTTCTTCGTCAGGTCTATCTCCCATGTCCTGAAGGTACGGATCATAGCCGATTTCGAGGACCGCCTGAGAATAAAAATGGCGCGTGAAAAAATCTCGAAGAAGAGGGCCTTTGAAGAGCTGAAAAAGGATGATAAGGCCCGCAGACAATGGAGCCTCAAGCCCTATGGGGTAGATACCTGGGATCCGGGTCTATACGACCTGGTGCTCCATATCCATAAACTGACCATCGAAAATGCGGTAGACATCATATACAATACTGTCAAATTGGAAAAGTTCAGAACCACACAAGCGTCCCAAAAAGCCATGGATGACCTGGCCGTCGCTGCCATGGTCAAGGCCGAACTGATAAAGGAATACCCGAATGTCAGGGTCACGGTCCATGCGGGCGAGGCCCTCGTACATGTCCAGGCCTCCGAGACATTGGGATCGGCAATCGCCAAAGATATCGATTGCGTGGCCCAACGGGTGCCCGGTGTCAGAAAGGTCAGGGTGCATCTGGTCCCAACCACCCTTTTTGATGGCCGCCTCTGATGAGTTAGGAACAACGTGTAGGGCGCCCCCCAGCCCCTATTTTATTAATCACAATTTTTTAAGGCTGAACCATTGCGAGCAGAGGAACCTGCCCCAAAAAAGCTGATTCCAGAATTCAGCCAATTATGTTATGTTCTGCACATCAATAACAAATCTCCTCATAAGGATACACCTCTGAAGAAGCATGCAGGTTCTGGAAGGTATATCGCGGGACCGATATTCAAATAAAACAGCCATGACGAAGACAGGGAGATTTCCTTATCAGGCGTGAAAGGAAAAAGAGGAAAAGGCCTGGATATGAATGTAGATACCTTCGCAAGAGGAAGCGGAGGTTTGAGAGAACTTAAAAATATGAAAAAGAAGATATGTATTATTCTGTTTATTCCGGTTCCGTTGATTTTTATTGCGCTCACCGTTTATTCCGCCGACCTTGTGGTCTATACAGCACTTGACCGGGAGACATCGGGTGAGATAATCAAGGTATTTGAAGGACAGACACACCTTAATGTAGAAATCGGGCTTCAGATAGAACAGGCAGGCACAGTAGCTTCCAGGATCAAGACGGAGGCAAAGGACCCTCAGGCAGATGTCTTTATCGGAGGCAATTCGAACATTCATACTTCCCTGGGTACGGAAGGATTGCTACAGGAATATCGGTCCTATATGGTGAAGGAGGCCATGATAGATTCAAAATACATGGATCCTCGAGGTTACTGGTCGGGCTGGTATCTTGGGGCGATTTGTATCCTTTATAATACAAAACGTTTTAATGAAGAAATGGTGCCAAAGGGTATCGCCCCGCCCTCCTCATGGGATGATCTTTTAAACCCTGTCTATAAGGGGAATGTGATTATTTCAAGTCCTATTACCACGGGAAGTGCCGTCATTATCATGGCCACTCAGATTTTCAGATTAGGTAGCGTTGATGCGGGATTCAAATACATGGCCGATTTAAATAAAAATGTAAGGCTGTATACCCGAGATTCGAATGGGCCCATTGATTTAATATCCAAAGGGGAGGCTGTTGTGGGTGCGGCCTGGGGACATGACGCGATTGCCGCAAAAAAACGGGAAAAACTCCCCATAACGATTATATTTCCGAAAGACGACGGGTATGAAGTTGGATCCGCATCGATTATTAAGGGTTGTAAGAACCTTGCAGCAGCGGAAAAATTCATTGATTTCCTTCTCACCAGGGCCCCGGCCGAGATCAACGCAAAGATCGGCCTGAGATACCCTGTGAGAAAGGGTGTCATTCTTCCCGCCGGGCTTCCTCCTTTTGAAAGTATCCGCTTTGTTAACTATGATCACGAAGTCGCAGCTAAAAATGTCGAATCCTGGAGGAAAAAATGGGCTGAGATTGCAGGATATTGAATATGTAAAATCCGAAAGTGCGATTTCGATAGGAAATTTCTGTTTCGGCCGGTCCCTGTTGTCTGAAAATGGTTGATGAACGGATGGAACATAGAATCAAACGTCTTCTTCATTCAAATCCCTTATCCTTTTACAGCATGATTGCTGTATTTTTTTATTCCTCGATTATTATGATTTTCTACCCCAGTATACCATCAGCAGCCGATGAAGCAGGAGAATCGCTTGTCGTCTGCCTTTCTTCTCCGGTCGTCTCGCTGGACCCGACGAATTACAGAGATAGGAATACACAAACCGTCATTAAGAATATGTTTGACAGCCTTACGACCCTGGATAATAACATGAAGGTTGTACCGCAGTTAGCCGAATCATGGGAAAATTTGGATGAGACCACGTGGGAGTTTAAAGTCAGGAGAGGGGTAAAATTTCACGATGGAAAGAGCTTCACGGCAAAGGATGTAAGATTTACCCTGAATCGGGTGATTGAGGACGGAGGGCTCGACGGGAATACCTCGCCACGAAAAAGCCTATTGGGTCCGGTAGTCGGGATAAGAATGGTCGACAATTATACAGTCCAGATCCAAACAAAAAAACCCTGGGCAATCCTGCCTCTTATGCTGACATTGCAGGAAATCGTACCTGAGGAATATATGAAATCGGTCGGTTCCGAAGAATTTCAGAAATCGCCCATAGGAACCGGTCCTTTTCGATTCCAACGGGCAGAAGGTGAAGAAACCCTGATTCTCGAACGCTTCGAAGATTACTATGGCGGTTCTCCCGGGAACCCGCCCGTGCAGGTAGCGCCGTTAAAACATCTCATTTTTAAGACTGTCCCTGAAAGAATAGAGCGGATTGCCATGCTGAAACGGGGGGAATGTGACGTCATCCTCCATATACTGCCCGAGGCCGTGCCTGTATTGGAGATGGCGCCGGGCATTCGTGTCATAAGCCGCCCTGCCACGAGAAGTTACTTTGCTGAAATAAACTGTGTCAAACCGCCATTTAATGATCGCAGGATTCGACTTGCCATGAACTATGCCGTCGACATGCATACCGCGATCGATATTATTTTGCAGGGACGCGGGAGGGTATTACCTACGATTCTGCTGCCGGATGCCTTTGCATATAATTCTTCTCAAAAACCATATCCCTATAATACTAAACACGCAAAAGAACTATTAAAGGACGCAGGATTTACCGAGGGGCTATCCATTGCCATCCATTGTACGGCGGATAACAGGCAGTTTGCAAATATCATAGCATTGTTCCTGACCAGGGTGGGTATGAAACCCGTGATTCATATAGTCAGAAGAGACAGACCGGAGATCTTGGGCGAGAACGCCCCATGGGATATTTTTGTCACATCATGGGGCAATTCGACCCTTGACCCCTCAGGGATTCTTGAACCAAAGTTTCATACAGGTGGACGAGGGAATTACTCGAATTATAGAAATGAGCAAGTAGATCGGCTCCTTTCTGAGGCAGAAAACACATTCGATTCCAACACGCGGGATAATTCTTATAAAAAGGTACAGGATATCATATACAACGATGTGCCTATGATATTTGGCTATGCTGCTGAAGAGCTTTATGCCGTAAGAAAAAAAGTGAAAAATTTCCTTCCTTCTCCCGGCGGCATGATAAATATGCATGATGTTTATATAGAAGAAGGAGACTGATTCATGAATATATACCGAATGATATTCAAAGACAGAAGCCTTCCCTATAAATTCACCCTCGTATCGGTTGCACCTATCGTCGCCGTAACCATTTTCATCCTGCTTTTTATCACCAAAGAGATGGAAAAGTCACTTGTCGAGGTAACGATGACACAGGCTCGAGGGTTAACCAGATTATCTGTTCTTTCCATGTCATCTCCCTTTGTCATCTATAATAAGGAACTGCTTGATAACTTCGTCGACAGTCTGGCTAAGGAGAAGAATATACTTTATGCCATGGTCATCGATTCCAATGACGGCAGGATCCTGTCACACAGTAACCATCAAAACGACGGCAAGATCTTCAAGGATTCTATCGGTAGAAACGCCGTAATTTCGGATCATCCGGAATCTCAATTGGTAATTCTAAAAAAACAGAAAAGGGTATATGAGATATCCGCTCCCATGACGATTAAAGGGGTTCAATTTGGTTTCATACGATTAGGTTTTTCCCTGGAAGAGGTTTATAAGGAGATCGCTGCAAGAAAAAATAAAATCATTGCGATTGCAATGATCGCGATCCTATTAGGGGCTGTTTTCTCCATTCTTCTGGTCCAGATCATTAGTAAACCAATAAAATCCCTGGCTGAACAGTCCCTCAGGATTGGTGCCGGAGACTTCAAGCAGGAGATCACCTATGAGAGCAAGGACGCCCTTGGAAAATTGACACACTCTTTCAAAAAAATGGCCGAGGATCTGAAGATGAGTATGGATATGCTCAAGGAGAACGAAACGAAATATCAAACCCTTTTTGAATACTCTCCCATTTCCCTCTGGGAGGAGGATTTATCGAATGTCAAAAAGTACATTGACGAAATACGGGACAAAGGTGTCAAAGATCTTATGAAGTATTTTGAAGATCACCCGGAGGAAATCAGTACATGTATAGGCATGATCAGGGTTTTGGATGTGAACAGGGCTACTTTGGAATTGTATGAAGCGGATAATAAGCAGCACTTTTTAGAGCGAATGCGGGAGATCCAGACGGAGGAGACGCGTAGAATATTGATGGAAGAGGGAGTGATCCCCCTTGCAGAAGGGAAACCGGTCGACATCAAGTGTATTTACCGGACATTGGCCGGGAGGGAAATTACAGTCCTAATAAAAGTTGCCATACCTCCAAATTATCATAGTACCTGGTCAAAGGCATTTGTTTCCGTTCAGGATATGACGGAGCGGAAACGAGCCGAACTGCTGGAGAAAATGTTTGATCGATATTTATCCCGGGAGGTGATGAACACTATTATCGAAAATCCCGATGCCATAAAACTCGGCGGTGAAAAACGCAAGGTCACCCTTATGATAACCGATATACGTGGGTTTACGGCCCTCTCCGAGCGACTCGAGCCCGAACAGGTTGTTCAAATGCTTAACAACTACTTTGAGGCCATGGTGGATGTGGCCCTACAATACAATGGAACCATCAATGAAATTACCGGTGACTCGCTTCTCGTTATCTTTGGTGCACCGCAACGGATGCCGGACCGGACCCAGCGGGCCATCGCGTGCGCCATTGAGATGCAGAACAGGATGGCCGAGGTAAGGAAGCAAAATCTCGTAAATAATCTCCCGGATATTGAAATGGGGATCGGCCTCAATGAAGCCGAGGTGATTGTTGGAAATATCGGTTCGAAAAAGCGGAGTAAATATGGCGTTGTAGGAAGCGGCGTGAATATGACAAGCCGAATTGAGTCCTACACCGTCGGCGGCCAGATCCTGATCTCGGAGTCAGTCCGAAAAGCCGCAGGCGATATCATCCGGATCGACAATCAGATGGAGGTCCATACAAAAGGAGTTGAGATGCCCTTTACGGTTTTCGAAGTCGGAGGTATCAGTGGAGGATTCAACCTCACCATTGAGGATAAAACATCGCGTTTTTTTACCCTGGCCAGGGAGATTCCGGTTCGCTACACCATGCTTGACGGTAAATATGTGGGTCGAGGCGTTTTCCCGGGAGCGATCCTTCGGCTTTCGCGTAAATCCGGCGAGCTGCGCCTCCAGACACCCCTGGAGCCGCTTACAAATATTAAGATCAATCTCTCGGATGTCGGTGAAGATCTCTCCCATAGGGACTTCTATGGCAAGGTATTAAAGTGCTCTAAAACGGAACCAAACATTCATAGAGTAAGTTTCACGGCTTTGCCACCCGGAATTAATGGTTATTTCCAGGCCGTTCTCACCCAAGGTGCCTCTGAGGAGGAATCGTCCCAATGATATGATGGACTTTTTACGCACGCATCCTCGGCTTCAATCCCTCTACCCAGATACTTACGGCCGCGAAAACCATTATCCCGAATCTCTGCTGGGTCCCCTCCTTGATTAGATGGATTTTTGAAATGCGTCTTGGAAAAAATGGAGAATGATAGCTAATCCCATAGGGTTGCACACCTTATCAAACAAAATATTCAAACAAGAATACCTAATGAAAAGGGGAGATCCTAAATAATCAAATAAATTGACTTTGAATACAATAGGATGTGACTATATAACGTTAGTTCCAGAACAACTTACGTGCATATAGGTGCGTGCTAACTGGTTGATAATTATTAAATGATTCTATTTCCTTGATGCGTTTTCATGAAACATGATAGCATGCCACTGGCTTTTCAAGTTATGAATTGGATTATCAATTATCCGGAGGAGGAATCATGAAGTTAACGCCACCCATTACAGATATGAACGGGGCTTTTAGCGTAAAAGGGAAAAATGTGGTAGTAACCGGCGGAAACCGAGGAATAGGTCTTGGTATCGGTACTGCATTCGCGCAAAGCGGCGCAAATGTGATCATCCTGTGCCGTAATGTTAAATCAGGTATGACCGTTGTTGAAAAGTTTAAGCAATACGGAGGTAGATACACCTGTTTCAAGTGTGACATTTCCAGCTTAGAGAGCGTGAATTCCGCCGTAGAGCAGGCTTACGCCTTTTTTGATCATGTTGATGTGCTGATCAATAATGCCGGGGTAGCAACAAATGTTGCATTTTTAAAGGACAGGGAAATGAGCGAATGGCATCGCGTTATTAACACCAATCTTCATGGTGTTGCAAACATGATATATGCCATTGCCCCGCGTATGCGTGAAGCCGGTCTTGGCGGCAGTATAATAAACATTTCCTCGGTCGGCGGTCAACGTGTTGATGATGCATTAAGTCATCCCAACTCCCCATATCACGCATCAAAAGCAGCTATTGACCACTTTACACGATACCTGGCGATCGAGCTTGGTGAAGACGGGATACGCGTAAACTGCATTGCCC
>CAYTUL010000027.1:0-15986 GCA_964441135.1 uncultured Desulfobacteraceae bacterium
ATTCAGGCCATAAACAGAACGGTTCCCTTTCCTCCCTTCCCCGCGTCCATCACGGTTAAAAGGTTGAATATTAACGCCACGTTTGATTACCGTCTGTCTTCAAAACACGGAAATTCGAAGAAATGACATCTGTCTTGACTTGAACAATGGGATGATTAATTTATTTAATTATTTTATCATTAATCAACGAAAGCGATTCCGGGTTCATCGTTCCAAGTTGAAAAATCCCTGATAATTCTCATTAAAAGGATCCTGCCCCGAACCGGGTCAATAAGCATTTTTACTCTATGGAACATGTCGGGAAATCGGTATTGTGAGCAGTCTCGATTGGTTGTAATCCTTAAACTTTGAATCCTGGAACCGCCGGAGAAGGACAAGCCCGTAACCGATCCGTCAGATGTTGTATTCTAATGTGCAAATGATAAGCAGGGGATAATATGGCCGGCAAAGATTACTATAAGATCCTTGGTGTAACAAAATCGGCTTCAGCCGACGAGATAAAAAAGGCCTATCGGAAGCTTGCAATGAAGTACCACCCGGATCGAAATAAAGATAATAAAGATGCCGAGACCAGATTCAAGGATATCAGCGAAGCCTATGCGGTTCTGAGCAATAAAGAAAAACGAAAACAATACGATATGTTCGGTTCGGAGGGCTTTCAAAACCGGTTTACCCAGGAGGATATATTCCGGGATTTTGATTTCGGGAATATTTTCAGAGAGTTCGGATTTGAGTCCGGGGGAAGAGGACAGGGAATATTCAGTCACATATTCGGTGGTATGGGCCAGAACAACTTCAGGAGCGGCGGCGGTCCATTCCATACCCCCTTCGGCGCTCAAGGTGGAAGGACCCGGCCCATAAAGGGAAAGGATATCGTCTACGGGCTATCACTGACACTGGAAGAGGCCTTTGAGAACACGGAAAAAGTAATCTCCTATACCGCGGGAGAACCCGAGCAGGCTAATGTATCCGTGAAGATTCCCGCCGGGGTTTCTACGGGTAAAAAATTGAGGCTCCAGGGGAAAGGTCATCCCGGTTTAAACGGAGGTCCCAAAGGAGATCTTTACATCCAGATCAAAATACTGGATCACCCGCTTTTCAGGAGGGAAGATGACAACCTCATCTTAAACAGGGAAATAAAATTTTCAGAGGCTGTCCTCGGGACGGAGATCGAGATCCCGACCATAGATAAAAAGACACTCCGGCTTAAAGTTCCTCCCAGCACCCAGGGAAACGCGAAATTCAGATTAAAGGGATATGGAATGCCCCACATGAACAGCAAAGGCCGAGGTGACGCCTATGTGACGGTGAATATATCCGTGCCGAAAAACCTCGACAAGAAACAGAAGACCCTAATAAAGGAGATATCAAAGGCAGGATTATAACATGAAGGCACTGTCAGTCTTTTCGGGAGGCCTTGATAGTATGTTAGCCTCGGAATTGATAAGGGGCCTGGGCATTGAAGTCCAGGCCCTCTTTTTTCAAACCCCTTTTTTTTCGGCCGACAGGGCAAAGGAATCCGCCGGTATCCTGCATCTTCCCATTAAAATAATTGATATTACACAAAGGCATCTCGAGATTGTGAAGGCCCCGAAACACGGTTACGGGGAGAATATGAATCCGTGCATAGACTGCCACGCCTTGATGTTCCGCACGGCCGCCGAGATGCTTGAAGGGGAAAACGCGAGCTTCATTGTGACGGGTGAGGTTTTAGGTCAAAGACCCATGTCCCAGAACAGGAAGGCCCTGTCTATCATTGACGATGAAAGCGGAACAAAAGGGCTTATCCTGAGACCCCTTTCCGCCAAGAACCTTCCCCTATCCGGGCCCGAGGAAAGGGGATGAGTTGAGCGGGACAGACTGATGGCTTTCTCAGGCCGCTCCCGTAAGCCTCAGATGGCATTGGCAAAAAAATGGAATATTCTGAAGTATCCTTCACCGGCCGGCGGCTGTCTCTTGACAGACAGGGTTTTTTCAAGGCGCCTGAAGGATCTCCTGTCATCGGATCCGATCGCTGGCAGGCGGGAAATCGAGTTGCTGAAATTAGGACGACATTTCCGTATCGGACCTGAAACAAAGATTATTGTTGGAAGGAACCGGGCTGAAAATCAATCCATCAGCCAGTTGGCCAATAAAAAGGATATCCTGCTGCTCACTTCATCTGTGCCGGGGCCGACCGCTTTTGTCGCGGGAGAGACATCACCCGCTTCAGAGGAGATGGCGGCCCTTTTAACAGTCTCCTATAGTGACGCTGAAGAGGGTAAAGCGGAAGAAGTCATCCTCAGAAAAAGGGGCCGGGAGAGGATAATCCGGGTGGCAGGCAGGCCCAAGGAAGAATTCAGAAGGTATATGATCTAATTGGTCTGTCTCAAAAGCCTTTTTAAAAAAGGGATCTTGCCGATCTCTTCAATCCTCTTGCGGTCGGCAAGTATCTTCTTTTCATTGGCGAATATTTGAGTTTCAGCCTTTTGGCGTTCCTGATTAATCCTGTGGATCTCCATTTCCAGATCCAGTATGGCAATTTTTTCGGATCTTACCATTTCGTCTTTCTCAATGGATTTGATCTTTTCGGATACCCGGGATTTTTCAAGGTCCAGCCGGGATATGAGTCCCTGCTGGTCTTTGATTTGGGCCTGGCTTTCTTCTATCTTTTTTCGATAATCTGCTTCCTTTTCCATGGTAAAGAAAAGATAGAGAAAGATCAGGAGGGCAATGACAAGGATGCAAAGGAAAATCTTTATCCCCAGGAAGATCATCTTTCCCAGGGATCGGCCGGCACTCTCCACTCTATCGAAGACATTCAACAGGGAATCTTTCCTGGGGTAGGTTGACGCTGTTCCGTAAACCTGAAGTCTGATAAGACTGACGGCCTCCTCGATTGACTTGACGTCGGATTCTAAGCCCCGGCCCAGGTCTCCCGATGAACAGCTTTCTCTGGCCTCCTGATTCGGATTTACCATAATCTGAGCCCTATGATCGATTTTTTCCAGGATCCCGTCCGTTTCTACTTCCCTCGCGAATTTTCCCGGATACTTTTTTTTAAGAGATACGATATCGTCTTTCAGTCTCTGGACATTCTTTGCGATATCCTTGCCTAATTTTAGGAGAAAAGCCTCCTCACAAAGATATTCGTTGGCCGTACCGAGCAGGAGGGCGTCATTTCTGAGGGCGCGTAAGGCTTCGACAGCATATTGAGAATCTTTCATTCTCGATTTTCTCCATATTTTCAGTGATATCTGCTTTAGCGGCTTTACCGGATTAGAATGAAACTCATATCAATCAATCGCGTCAAACCGGCAATGAGAGATACAGGACATGCATTTAATGCATTTTTCCCTGTTTATAAAGGCCGGTTCCTTCTTCTTCCATTCAATGGCCTCCACAGGACAATTCTTGAAACACACACCGCACTGGGTACACTTCTCTATGTTTACCACGAATTCAATAAGAGCACGGCATCTTTTGGCAGGGCATTTTTTATCATGGACATGGGCCTCGTATTCATCCCTGAAATATTTAATGGTTGATAACACCGGATTGGGTCCCGTCTGTCCAAGACCGCACAGGGCCGAGTCTTTGATAATGTAGCTCAAGTTCTCAAGGAGGTCTATATCACCTGGCTCACCCTTTCCAAGGGTTATTTTCTCCAAGATCTTGAGCATCTGCTTTGTACCCTCACGGCAGGGTGTGCACTTGCCACAGGATTCATCCTGGATAAAGTCCATGAAAAATCGGGCCATGTCAACCATGCAGGAATGATCGTCCATGACGATCATGCCGCCCGATCCCATGATGGCACCCACCTTTGCTATGGATTCATAATCCACGGGTGTATCAAGAAAATCCTCAGGGACACAACCGCCGGAAGGCCCCCCTAACTGAACCGCTTTAAATTTTCTCTTTTTGGGAATACCTCCACCGATCTCAAAGATGATGGTCCTTAAAGTGGTCCCCATGGGGACTTCAACGAGTCCTATATTCTGAACATCCCCTGTCAACGCGAAAACCTTTGTGCCCTTACTGGTCTCCGTACCGATGCTCGCATACCATTTTCCGCCCCTATGGATAATCTGAGCCACATTTGCGTAGGTCTCGACATTGTTATTATTTGTGGGTTCTTTCCAGAGACCCACTTGAGCCGGAAAGGGCGGCCTGGGCCTGGGCATCCCCCGTTTGCCCTCTATTGATTGCATGAGGGCGGTCTCCTCACCGCACACGAAGGCTCCCGCGCCCTGATAGATCTCTATATCGAAATCAAATCCACTCCCTAATATATCCTCGCCTAAAAGGCCGTACTCCTTTGCCTGGGAAATGGCGATATCCAGCCTTTTCAAGGCCAGTGGGTACTCGGCCCTGCAATAGATATAGCCGTGATTCGCTCCGATAGCCTTAGCGGCTATGATCATTCCTTCGAGAACGGCATGAGGATCAGCCTCCAGGACACTCCTGTCCATGAACGCCCCGGGGTCCCCCTCATCGGCGTTACAGAGTATGTATTTGATGTCTCCCTCTGCCTTACGGGCCAGTTCCCACTTCACACCCGTTGGAAACCCGGCGCCTCCTCTTCCCCGTAAACCCGATTCTTTCATTTCCCGGATAATCTCCTCGGGCGTCATTTCCAGAAGGGCCTTGCTTATCCCGATATAGCCATCCCTCGCGATATACTCATCGATGTTCTCGGGGTCTATTCTTCCCCTGTTTCTGAGGACAATCAGTTGTTGTTTTGAATAAAAGGGGATATCGTTCATCCCCGGTATGGTTTCAGAGGAAGCGGGCTCTTTATAAAAAAAGCGTTCAACGGGCCTCCCTTTTAAAAAATGTTCCTCAACGAGATGGGGAATATCTTTGCTCGTCAACTTTTGATACAGGATGCCATCCGGTTGAACAACCATGATGGGCCCCTGCGCGCAAAAACCATTGCAGCCGGTTTCAACCAGTTTGATTTCACGATCCAGACCCTGACGCGCGAGCTCTCCTTCCAGCGCCCTTCTTACTTCCTGGCTTCCGGATGCATGACACCCCGTGCTGCCGCAAAGAAGCAGGTGAGTTCGATATGTGTTCATTTATATGTTCTCCTTAACCCTGTCCGGGATACGAAAAACGAAGGCTTTTGGATTTCCATCCTCCCTTGCAGGCTAGTGTGGACACCGTCGGCCATAACCTATGGCGTCGGACGAGGACGGACGCGTTATCAGCATTCAGCTATCAGCCGACAGCAAAATAAATCAAAAACAAAGACTTGGCTGACTGCTGACCGCTGCCCGCTGAAAGCTTCATCCGGAAATTGGCTGTTTCTGGATGGACACTAGTCATGAAAAAACATCCTTATATATCACGTCAATTTTGCCAGGGCGAAATCCGTCTGAACCTCTCCCTTGAGTACATGTCTTCTGAAAATCTGCCGCATCTTGTTCCTGTCTACGTGCTGGTAGATAATCGGGTCCTGGCCCATGACTTCGACGGTCACGTTGGGTTCACTACTGCACATTCCCATGCATCCTGAATTCATTACATGAATATCCTGCCTGTCCGTCTGGGCCATCTCCTCTAAAAGTGAGTCCATCACCTCCCTTGCGCCGGCCGCTATACCGCAAGTTCCCATGTGAACCGTAACCTTTACGGACGCTCCTCCTTCGCGGAGTGTCGTCATTTTCCTGGCATCGTCTCTGATTTTCTTGAGATCTTCGATAGTAAGCTTGGGCATATCATTCCTCCAACATAGGGTTCCATGATTTACTCATTATTATAACCCTTTCTTCAATTCTCTCAGAGATTCCGTGATTGTATTCGTCAGAGAACTGATTACTTTGGGGTTGTTCATGGGAACACCTTCCAGCTCTTCCCTTATGCTCCGGGTGTCGATTTCGAAGGACTTTCCGTCAACTTCGTGTCTATATATGAAATCCACTTCCGAATTCCCCATTATAAGACAAGACAGTGAACCCGCCATGTCTCCCAAGGGGGCCATATCAATATGGTCCAGCCGAAAAGAAGCGAACACCTCCGTTCCGATTCCATCCTTCGAGTCTACATGAAACTCCCCATCGCATCTCCTGCTTGCCTCCCTGAACAGGGACAAACCGAGACCAACACGTCGAGTTGTCCTTGTTGTATAAAAGGGATCCAACACCTTTTCCAACAGCCCTTCGGGAATGCCGCTGCCGTTGTCAGTGATGGTAATTCGCAACTGATTTTTTTTATGGTCCTCGGATACGATCAGGGTGATTAAAGTGGCTCCGGCATTAATCCCGTTTTCAATCACATCCATGATGTGAAGGGACAGTTCTCTCAATTAAATAACCACCCTTCTGCCTGATTCTTGCTTCAAGGCCATACGAATCTCTTTTACATTCGGTGTTTCAATAAAAAAAGAGGTGTATGCCTTTCCTATATCGTCATTAAAGTGGGCATCGGAAGATGTAATAACGGGCATCCTGCCGATTTCCTGATTTCTTTCTTCAAAAAAGTCTCGGGTAACGCGATCTGAAACCTCGAGGGCATCCAATGGGAGATCATCCGGAATAAAACCAAGCTGGCCTATAATACTGTAACTAGGCCGGTCCACATGAGAAGCGATACTCAGGCCTCCTATCCTGTGCACCTCCTTCACGATCTCATCAAGCACTAATTGAGCGGAACCGATGAGCATTCTATCATTGACACCCTCCACTTCATCCAGTTCGTTGACTATAAGCTGGTCGCCGAAAATGTCGGGCCTGTTGGTTCCCTTGAGGTGCCGGTAGATGATTTCCTGCATGGCCCTTGCCTGGGTTTCATTGTCAAATATGGCAAGGGTATGCACTTCTTCGAGTGAGTTGATCTCCATGCCGGGAAGTACATGCAAACCCCGTTTCTCACCGGCCCTGAAAACGGCTCCTGCATTATCAGCCGAATTATGATCACAAACCGCGATAACATCCAGACCCTTTTCCAGACTCTTCTCCACAATTGCTATAGGACTCATTTCCAGGTCAGCGCATGGCGAAAGACACGTATGGATATGCAAATCGCCCTTGATTTTTCTCATTCTAATGACTTGCCGACTCCGGCTTTAAAAAGCTTTCCTGCCAGCGGATACGCAGGAAGAGATGAGAATAGGATCGGTATTCCTTCTTCTTCAGCCTTGGCCTTCGTATCTTCATCCGGCCGGTGACTGTTAACCAAGACGATCGCCGCCAATTCCTTCAATACAGCCACCGCCAGTATATTCTTATGGGATTGGATCGTAAACCAGACCGATCCCTCGGTCGCATTTGCCATCACGTCACTCAGGAGATCACCGCAATATGCCCCGGTGACTTCCCTGTCCAACCCTTTTTCACCGGCAACGATTTCGAGATCTAAGGTTTCCTGAATCTCCCTCACATTCATTCGATTACTCCTGTTTGACCTCCTGAGGAATGAAAATAGCGGCTCCCCTAAGCATCCGCTCCCTCAAACCAAAAACAGATCGTGAGATAGGTTCCTTTATTCTTGATGGAATTGATTTCAATTGAGTCTGAATTTTTCACGATATTGGGCAGCCCCATTCCGGCCCCGAAGCCCATTTCCCTGTATTCATCCAGAGCCGTACTATAACCCTCCATTAGGGCCAAATTGATGTCACCGATACCCGGGCCATCGTCCTTCACCTCGATAACGATTCCCGTCTCATCGATTGTCAGGGAGATCGTACCATCTCCCCCGTGCATAACAACATTCATTTCGGATTCATAGGCGCAGACAGAAACCCTTCGAACCATATCTGTCTTAAAACCGAGGGACTTTAGGGTTCTCCTTATCTCAATGGACCCTTCCCCCCCGTGAATAAAATCCCTCGCTTTTATAGGATATTCTTTGCTTATGTTTTGCATATTTCAACCCTGCACACAAAGTACGCTCCTTAAAATACTTGATCGGGTTCACCCGGAAATAACGTTCTTCGGATTTGCCCTATCAGTAAAATCTCTAAAAACGAGAGACTGGCTGATTCCGCTTCAAAGGTGCTGATCTGCAAGGTCCGTCCAGAAATAATTGATTGATGGATAGATGTTATCGAATGCTTAGAAGTCCTTTTTCGTACAGTCTTCCGCAGGATGAATACATGTTAAAGGGTGTTGATAAAATCGGCACATTATGGTCTCTGGCATAGGTTATGATCTCGGAGTCCGGCTTCTTCCCTCTCACAAAAACAATGGCGGCCATCCCCGCGATGAGAAGGGTCTTGATTGCCTGTATGCTCGTCAACCCGGTTAACAAAAGCGCATCTTCCTTTGGATTCCTAAGCAGATCGCTCATGAGGTCACTCGCAGCTCCACCGGATATTTCGATATCCATCATCTCATCACCAGCAATGACTTCTGCGTTCAGGATCTCTTTTACCTCGGACAGTTTCATAACGGCAATTGATTCTAATCTCCTTCCTATTCATATTCTTTTAGAATTCCCAAAATACTGTCCGGACTTACGCCTCCATGGGTGTCATCATCCACAACGACAACAGGCGCCAGACCACAGGCACCGAGGCACCTTACGGCCTCAAGACTGAAACGCCTGTCTTCGGTAGTATTCCCCACTTCGATGTTAAATCCGGCTTGAATCCTGTTCAGGATTTCGCTCATTCCCCTTACATAACACGCGGTTCCCATACATACCTTAATGGTATGTCGTCCTCTCGGTACCATAGTAAAGAAAGAATAAAATGTCACTACGCCGTAGATATCGCTCCCGGGTATGTTCAGACGCTTTCCAATGTACGCCTGAAGTTCTATGGGCAGATATCCGACAATCTCCTGGCAACCCGTTAGAACAGGGATCAGACTTCCCATTTTATCCACGAAGCGATCAATAACCTCATCGATCTTCGATATAACTGGCGGTGTAAAATCAGGATTGAATCCATCAAGATCATGAGTGTCTTGCATTTTCCTTACACCTTAACCTTCCACATGGCATATTTAATTTGAATAATGAAGAATTTGAAAAACTGAATGAGTATATCAGAATAAAAATTTTTTTCAAAAGAAATTGACAAAACGAGAAAATATCAATACACCTAATACGCTAATATTCAGAATATTCCTCATCTTTGAATCATTCCCGACAGCCTCATGTTGTCCCGGGGCAAATAAGTCGTTCCATCTTGTTTATAATCAAGAAAGACCGATATCTTAGATGCGGGATATTGAGGGTGAATTTTACGATAAATCAAATGGTCAAAGATATGGCAAAAAAAAAGGAGCCCGGGAGAATAACCATTGACAGGGAGCGATGCAAGGGTTGCTATCTCTGCATGGAAGTGTGCCCCAATAAAAAAATTATCATTTCAAGCCGGTTAAACCAGCAGGGTTATTACCCGGCAGAATATCAAGAAGACATGGAGGATGGCAGGGGCTGTGATGCCTGCGCCCGGTGTGCCCTCATGTGTCCTGATGTTGCGATCGAGGTCTATCGTGAGTGAAAAAGTTTTAATGAGCGGAAACCATGTAATCGGCGAGGCTGCGGCCCTCGCCGGGTGCAGGTTCTACGCGGGCTACCCTATAACCCCTCAAAATGAATTAACGGAGTATATGGCCGGTGTAATGAATAGACTGAATGACGGGGTATTTATCCAGGCCGAGAGCGAAATCGCCGCCATAAATATGGTTATCGGGGCTTCAATGGCCGGTTGCCGGGCCATGACGAGTTCGTCAAGCCCGGGGATTAGCCTGAAACAGGAAGGCATCTCCTTTTTATCGGCGCAGGAACTTCCCGCGGTCATTGTCAACTGCATGCGCGGCGGCCCCGGATTAGGAAACATAGCACCGTCCCAGGGCGACTATTTTCAGGCCACTCGAGGCGGCGGTCATGGCGATTACCGTAACATTGTTCTTGCCCCGGCCTCGGGACAGGAGCTTGTAGATATGACCATGAGGGCATTTGATTATGCCGATAAGTACAGGACACCGGTCATTATTCTTCAGGACGGTATGATGGGTCAGATGATGGAGCCGGTCATATTCCCGGAAGCTGTTGATCTCAATAATCTCCCTCCCAAACCCTGGAGACTGGACGGTGCCGCCGGAAGATCCAGCCGAATCATTCGATCCCTCCTCCTTGATCCTGTAGAGGAAGAAGAGCTCAACTGGAAACTGCACAAAAAATATGAAAACATAACAGAGGAAATCCAGGGAGCTGAAAACTATATGACTTCAGATGCCCGGTTGGTGGTAATCGCCTACGGGACATCGGCAAGGATCGCCAAAGGGGCCGTGAACCATGTCAGGAAAGAAGGTCTCAAGGTGGGCCTTTGCAGACCCAAAACACTTTGGCCTTTTCCCCGGGACATTTTAAAGGTCCTGGCAAAGTCCCCTAAGGATTTCCTCGTGTTCGAAATGAGTACCGGTCAGATGGTGGAAGACGTAAGGCTTTCTCTCGAGGGCAGCGGTCAGGTCCATTTCTACGGCAGGCCGGGCGGAATTATTTGCACACCCCAGGAGATCGCGGATGTCATCCGGGGGGTATATCATAAACAGAAACTCACATGACAAAGGAAGCATCATCAGGTGAACGGGCGGATTATTAACGATTTAGTGGGATCTCCCGCAAGGCGCGGGGAAACAGGCAATGTCGAAAAAGATCTTTGCAAGACCAAAATACCTTAAAGAAGCGGTTATGCATTACTGCCCCGGTTGCGGGCACAGCATTATCCACCGGCTTATTGCCGAGGTCATTGAAGAACTGGATATAGGTGACAAAACAATTGGAGTTCCTCCGGCGGGATGCGCGGTCCTCGCCTATAACTATTTCGATGTGGACATGGGAGAAGCCGCCCATGGAAGGGGAGCCGCCGTGGCCACGGGCATCAAGAGAGTCCTGCCTGACAGGATTGTATTTACCTACCAGGGAGACGGAGACATCGCCGCCATAGGAACAGCCGAGACCATTCACGCTGCGAACAGGGGTGAAAATATAACGGCCGTTTTTGTAAATAACGGTGTTTACGGAATGACCGGAGGGCAAATGGCCCCTACGACCATACTTGGTCAAAATTCCACTACCACCCCTGGAGGGAGAGAGATAAGCCGGGACGGCTCCCCACTTAATCTCAGCGAGATGTTAGGCATCGCCAACGGCTCCGCCTATATTGAGCGTACGGCGGCCAACTCGCCGAAGAATATAAGAAGGACAAAAAAGGCGATTAAAAAGGCCTTTAAGGTCCAGATGGCGGGTCTGGGTTTCTCCCTTGTCGAGGTTCTTTCCCCCTGTCCCACCAACTGGAAAATGACCCCCGTTCGCGCATGCAAATGGATAGACGAGACTCTGGTCAATGTCTTCCCCCTCAAAGTAATTAAGGACAGGGCGGGAAAATTGCAGTAAAGAAGTCCATCGGCTTGAAAGCCCATAGGTTTGGGGGCTCACGCCCCCAAACTCCTTATTGGCCATTTATCCCTGGGCAAAGCACGGGGCATTCTGGCTTTTTCACGTGAAGGGGGATAGATTAAAAAATGATTATAAAAACGGCTTTTGCAGGATCCGGAGGACAGGGGGTCCTGCTGATGGGTTATGTCCTTTCCCTGTCCGTCATGAGGGATGGTAAGCACGTGACCTACTTGCCTTCCTATGGGGCGGAGGTCCGGGGAGGAACCGCGAACTGTACAGTCTGCGTCTCCGATGAAGAGATCGCTTCTCCCGTTGCCTCATCTCCTGATTACGCCGTGGTATTAAATAAACCATCGATGGTCAAATACCAGGGCATTGTAAGCAGCGGAGGCCTTATGATAATCAATTCCTCGATGATTGATTCGGTTCCGGACAGGGATGATATCGAAGTGGTCAAGGTGCCTGCCAATGAGATAGCCCTTGAAATGAAAAATGAGCGGATGGCGAATATGATAATGCTCGGCGCCTTTGTAGCCAAAACCGGCATTACCACACAGGAGTCCATAATGGAGGGGCTCGCCGAGGTCCTGAAGGGGAAAAAGATGGACATACTGGAGTTAAACCGGAAGGGCATGGTCAGGGGGGCTGAATACGTTCAGTAGATCCCCTGAAATCCCTCTATTTTTTGAAACGAAAGTCGAAGGTATTCATAGGAAATGATCACAGAAAAGACATGGGCGGAACTGACTCCGGATGAAAGACAACATGAACGGTTTAAAAAGTGGCTTTCACCACCGGACGTTGAATTCCTGAGTCCGGAAGCGGAGCAGGCATACAGGGCCAGGGTGACCCGGCTGATCAAGGCCATCCGGCTGGAGGAGCCCGACCGGGTGCCCGTGATCATCCCCACGGGTTTTTACCCCGCCTTTTACGCCGGTACCAACCTCAAGGAAGTTATGCATGATTACGAAGCCTTGCGTAAAGCATGGCTGACCTTCCTGAAGGATTTTGAACTGGACACCTTTGCCGGGCCGGCCTTCGTTTATCCCGGGAAAGTATTCCAGGTCCTGGACAACCGGCTGCATCAATGGCCGGGACATGGACTTGCCGATCATGTTTCCTCTTATCAATACGTGGAAGGGGAATACATGCTCCCTGAAGAATATGATTCCCTTATCCGGGACCCCTATGATTTCCTTATACGGACCTGGCTGCCCCGGACCGTAGGGGCATTCACCGGTTTTGGGAAACTGGGCCCCATGCCTTTGCTCGAAAACATTCCGGTCTCCTATTTAGCCCAGTTTGCCAACCCTGAAGTCCGGAAATCCATCCTTTCCCTCCTGGACGCGGCCCAGGAGAGCGCCAGATGGATGAAGGTCGTGATTGAAGTGAGCCGTACGGCTGTGGAGTCCGGAGTCCCCTCTATCTGGGGCGGGAAAAGCAGGGCCCCCTACGACTTTGTTGGGGATACCCTCAGGGGAACCAAGGGGATCATGATGGATATGTATCAAAGACCAAAAAAGCTGATAGAAGCCATGGAGAGGGTCACCCCCATAATCATCGATAGGACCGTGGAGGCGGCCAATGCCTCAAGAAGTCCCGTGGTGATCTTCACCCTCCATAAGGGACCGGGGGGGTTCATGTCCAATAAACAGTTTGAGACCTTTTACTGGCCCACCTTCAGGAAGGTAATGATGGGTCTCATTGAAGAGGGTCTCGTACCGATGCCTTTCGCCGAAGGCGACTATCTCCCCCGCCTTGAGATCATTAAGGACATGCCGAGGGGCAAGGTAATATGGCACTTCGAGACCATGGATATGGCAAGGGCCAAGGAAGTGCTCGGGGACAATGCCTGCATTGCAGGCAACCTCCCTGCCTCCATCCTGTGCACGGGCACACCCCATCAGGTCAAAGAAGAGTGCCGCAGGCTCATCGAGACCTGCGGGCCCGGAGGCGGGTATATCCTTACGGGAGGTGCTGCCGTGGACCATGGGAACCCGGATAACTTAAGGGCCATGATGGAGGCCGCCAAAGAGTACGGGGTCTACGGTTGATTACCCCCCATTCCCCTCGCTACGAACAGGTGGGTATTCATGTCCATTTTCGAGGTTATTGGACCGTTGCGAGTCAAAGGGGTACCAAAATTGTTAACCGAATAGGAAGAGCAATGGAGGCAATAAATGAATGACAATAAACAGAATAACACGCAGAAACAGGACCAGAAATCCCCGAGTCTTCACATGAGTTATGGCCATCGGGTAATCTTCAAATCCATGGGGTTTACCAGTGAGGAACTGTCTCTTCCCAGGATTATGATCGTGAACTCCTGGAGCGAACAGTCCCCTGGCCACAGTCATCTTCGGGCTGTTTCCGAAGGGGTGAAGGCGGGAATACGAATGGCCGGCGGCATGCCCTTTGAAATCAATGTGATCGGACCATGTAGTGTCCTCAACGGCGGGCCCGACGATATGCTATTCGATCTCCCGCAACGGGAGGCAATACTGGCCTCCATTGAGTCGGCCCTTCACGTGGGCTGGTGTCAGGGCTGGGTCGGGATAGGATCCTGTGACAAGATCGTTCCGGGTATGCTCCTGGCCGCCATCCGAATGGACCGGCCTTTCATTTTCCTCGGTGGAGGCCAGATGCTGCCGAGTGACTATGAAGGAGAAAGGTTCGGTTTTGTGAGGGGCATGGAGATCATCTCCCAGGACCTGAACAGGCTCCAGGAAGGCACTATATCAGCCGAGGAATATGAATGCGAACTGGAACAACTCACCGACTGTTGCGGGACTTCGGCCGGGGCTTGCGGGGAGATGACGACGGGCAATTCCATGCAGCTATTGACCGAGGCCCTTGGATTCTCCGTTCCCGGTTCCAGTACCTCCGTTGCCGTGGCAGCCGAAAAGATATGGCAGGCAAAGGAGACCGGAAAGTGTATTGTAAATCTGGCGCGAAAACAGATCAAACCTTCCGATATCTTTACCCTGAGTAGCATGAAAAACGCCATGGCTGTTGAAATGGCCATCTGTGGCGGGACCAATTCCCTTGTTCACCTGCAGGGCTGTGCCCACGAGGCCGGCATTGACTGCTCTCTTGATACCTGGGACGAAATGAGCCGTAAAGTACCGGCCCTTGTGGCCGTGGCTCCCTCCGGCCCCTATGTCCTTTATGATTTTCACAAGGAAGGCGGGGTGCCCGTCGTGATGAAGAAGATCGAAAAATACCTGGACCTGACACTCCCTACGGTAACCGGAAAAACGGTTGGGGAGAATCTGGCGGATGTAAAACCTGTGGACTCCGACATTATCCGGCCCCTTGACAATCCCGTGTGGGACGAAGGGGCGTTGGCCGTTCTCAAAGGGAACATCTCACCCAGAGGCGCCGTGGTACGCCACACGGTCGTGGACAACAAGGAACTCCTGACCAAGGTATTCAATGCGAGGGTCTTTGATACCCTGGATGAAACCATGCAGGGGATCCAGTCCAGGAGTGTGAAACCCGGTGACGCCGTGGTCTGCCGTTACCAGGGACCCCGGGGCGGACCGGCCATGAGAGAATGTCTCGGGATCGTCATGGCCCTGAAATCCGCCAATATTAAGGATGTGGCGGTTATCACGGACGGCCGCTTCTCCGGGTGGACCAAAGGGTATCTCGCCATAGGAAACGTCTGTCCCGAGGCCCAGGTGGGGGGAGGACTTGCCCTGATCGAGGAGGGAGACCCCATCCGTGTGGATGTCCCCAACCGGAAACTTGATATGGATGTCCCGGAAGAGGAGCTGGAGAAAAGGAAGTCCGAATGGACGCCGCGTGACCAGTCCGGTATAACGGGGACCCTGCTTCTGTATGCAACGTCCGCCCTTCAGGCTGACCAGGGAGCGGGCTGGCCCGTGCGATGGACCGATCTGGATAATGCATAGAGTGTTGGGTTTTTCCCGATATATCGTGATTATTTCCCCTGTCGGTGGCTAAGCGGGGATATATGGTCTTCAGGGAGATGAGGACGTTGACGTCGTTGCCGGATGGATCTCATCCGGCAACGTCACGATCACGTGGGTGCCCTCCTCTTCGCTCGTATGGTATTTTATGTCACCCTGGTGGGTCCTTGCAATGAGCAAAGCACTGTGGGTCCCGAGACCGGTTCCGCCTTTCTTTCCGCTGGTAGCATATTTATCAAAGAAATGCTCACGCATGTCATGGGGAATAACTCCATGATTATGGATATCTACCTTGTGGTATTTCCGTAAATCTTTCCCGTGGGAACCAATGGAAATGGAGACCGCTGATCCCCTGGGAGAGGCCTCGATCCCGTTCTTTATTAAATTGGTGAACATCATTTCAAGCAGATCTTCTTGACCCCATATATCGTAGGATTCCTCTCCCTGAACAGGCCCTCCGGCGACACGGATATCCATTCGGATCCCCTTTTCGGAAAGTAAAGGCCTCAATTCATCCTGTATCTTGTTTAAAAGTAAAATAAGATCTACCCGGATCGGCCGCAGTCCGTATACCCCCATCTCCATCTGAAAGAGGTCCCTGCTGATATTTATGAATCTCAAGGTCTTTTCACCCAATTCCTGAATCAGGGTAATGGCCTTTTTCTGCTTGGAGGTAAATTCCGGAGCATTCTTCAGCATCCGGGCCAGACC
>CAYTUL010000028.1:0-15708 GCA_964441135.1 uncultured Desulfobacteraceae bacterium
AGGCCCAGGGCGCCCCGCTAACAGCGGCGGGATCTTCGACAAGGCTCAAGGCAAAACTTTAAAGCAATGCCTTTGAATTTGAATTTAACCTTGGGCCTCGAGCCTTACGCCTTGCGCCTTTCTATACATACCTGCTTTCCCTACAAAACCCCTTTGGGGTCAAAACAAGGCCACGTCCTCCTCCCTACTCATCGGGGGCGTGGATTCTTTACTTTTCTTTTTTTAAAAATTAGGGTACTGAAAATAATGGATATGAATACCAACCTAAAAATTGCAGCCATAACCTATTAATGGGGACCGGAAAGGAGGAAATAGGATGCCATTGATCCAATGGAATGAGAGCCTTAGCGTCAATGTTGCCGAGATAGACAGACAACATCAAAAGCTTATCGGGATGATCAATGAACTCAATGAGGCAATGCGTCAAGGAAAAGGGAAAGACGTCCTGGGAAAGATCATAAATGGCCTGATTACTTACACAGAGACACATTTCGGAACTGAAGAGAGATATTTTACCAAATTCGGTTATCCTGAGGCGGACAGCCATAAGAAGGAACATTCGGACTTTACAAAAGAGGTTTCCGAGTTCAAAGAGGGATTCGAAAAAGGAAAACTCGGATTGTCCATAGAGATCATGAATTTTCTGAGTGATTGGCTCAAAAATCACATCCAGGGGGTCGACAGGAAATACGGGCCTTTTTTCAATGAGAGGGGCTTGAAATAAACCACGTAAGAGGGGCACTTCTTTGGCAGTTCATTGGCCGAGATAGGTCATCTCCCTATCCGTAATATTGCCTTCTTAAAAATCCCATCATGTCTAAAAGCTCTGCTAAAAATGCCTTGACAAAAACAAGGCCTGATACTATCTGTTTTAAGTCGATCTGAATTTCAAATGAATCCAGGACCTATTCTTCAGACCATGTCAAAAAAAAGCCCCGATTTCTATGAGACCTACAGGCCAAAGATATCCAAAGATCTGATCCCCAGTTCGGCCAAAGACCTCAAGCTGATCGAGAAAAAACAGAAACAGATTGTGGAAGGTGCCTGCAATCTGTTCTTTGAAAAGGGATTTCATGGGACCAACATTCGCGAAATAGCCGCTGAATGCGGCATGTCCATGGGACAGCTCTATCATTATATCTCATCCAAAGACGATATCCTGTTTTTAGTCTACAAGCACCTGCAGGAGCTCTGGTATGAATACCTTGTCGACTTTGGGTTTGAAAAAACCGAGGACCCGCTTGACAGGCTGATTCGAGCCATTCGGTCTACCATAGAATTCCCGTCAAAGAACAAGAAACTTTTCCAGTTCGTCTTTTCCGAGGCCAAATACCTGGAAAAGGAACATCTTAAAATTATTTTAGAACTGGATAATAAAAACGTGAGCGGATTTTTTTGGGAGCTGTTGAAGGAGGTAAATAAAAAGTATCCCATGGATTACGATCTTGCCCTGGCTGCAAGATCACTCACCTTTTATACCCTATTCATCGCGCTCAGGGGTTGGAATCTGAAGGAGTGGCCTATCAATGAGGTCGTGGATTTTATGGTGGTTTTTATTTTGAAAGGTTTAGGACTCCCCCACAATGAGTGAAGTATTTGATCTGGTTCCCTGACACGATACCTCCTTATCGGACATCCTGTTGACAAAGGATTCCTATTTGCGTCTACATGGCTCTTTCTGCCTTTTCATGGATTCCGTCACGATCTCTCAGGAATGTGAAAGATCCGTCTGGCCTCGTCGGGAGAGGCGACCTCCCTTCCCGCGAGCTGTGCCACCTGGACGGCCCAGCGTACCTGCTCGTAGCTTCCCTTTGCCAGGGCTCTATCGGGCATGCGGATATTATCTTCCAGGCCCACGCGGATATGTCCGCCGTTTACGGCGGCAGTCATGCCCGCGGAGAACTGATAGGGGCCTACGCCGCAGACCGACCAGGAGGCGTCCTCCGGCAGCAGTTCCCTCTCTCGGGCAAAATTGAAGGGATCGTATGGAACACCGCCCAATAATCCGAAGACCATCTGGAAATGCATGGGCTCCTCGAATATCCCCTGCTTCCGCACCATCAAGACATTGTAAACACCTCCGAAGTCATAGATTTCGCATTCGGGCTTAACCCGGTGATCCCGCATAACCTTGGCGTATTGCTCCAACTGGGCAAAGGTATTTTCAAAGATGAACTCCGCTAATATCTCACCTGTCTTCCAATTGGCGAGAGCGGCGTTCATGCTGTTGGTGTTCAGGGAAGCCATCTCAGGTTCCAGAAGAGCGACAGGGGCGATACGATCCTCCCTGGACACTCCGGGACCGATGGCCGTGCTCATATTGATGATCAGTCCGGGGCATCGATCCCGAATAGCTTCGATGGTCGATCGGATCTTGCCGATGTCCGCGGTTGGGGATCCGCTCTCAGGATCCCGTGTGTGTACATGGACGACGGCGGCCCCTTCGTTCATGCATCGATAACTCTCTTCAGCGAACTCCTCGGGTGTATAGGGAACGGCAGGATTCTGTTCCTTCATGGTCGCAGCCCCCGATAACGCGGCGGAAATAACCAATTTATCACTCATCTTTTTCCTCCTATGGCCTTAAAAAATAAAAACTTTTAAAGATGGGTTCAAGGTTCACGGTATACCGATCGTGGGCCCAAAAACTAAGCAAGCAATTCCCTGGCGATGATCAGTTTTTCAATCTCCGTAGTCCCTTCATAGATCTCGGTTATCTTGGCATCTCGATAAAGCCTCTGGACCTTATATTCCGCAAGATAGCCGTATCCCCCGTGCATCTGAAGCGCCATGTCGGCGCATCGTACTGCCATTTGACCACAAAAGGACTTCGCGGCAGCAATAAGCTTTGCATCGACCTGCCCCCTGTCGATTCGCCAGGCTGCCTCATAAACCATATTTTTCCCCGCCTGTATCCATGTGTACATATCGGCCAGTTTAAATTGAATGGATTGGTAGGAAGATAGAGGGGAACCGAAGGTGATTCTCTTTTTTGCGTAGGTCAGGCTTTCCTTAAGGGCGGCCCGGCCTATCCCAATGGCCTGCGCGGCTATGCCGACACGGTTCAGGTTGAATAGATGCATGGCTTCGGTAAAGCCGTCTCCCGGTTCTCCTATCCGGTTTGAACAGGGGACCCTGACATGATTAAAAGAGATTTCCGCCGTATCGGACGCGCGGATGCCAAGCTTTCCGTGCAGCCTGTTCGCTTCAAATCCATCTCTATTCGTCTCCACCATGATCATGCTGTGGCGCCGGTGTTTATCCTTATTCTCCGGATCGGTCTGAACAAAACAGATCAGGTAATCCGCCCTGGTCCCGTTGGTGATGAATATCTTGGAACCATGAATCATATATTCATTTCCCTCCCCGACGGCCATTGCGGCCGCCGCGGCCAGATCCGAACCCGCGTCCGGTTCCGTGAAAGCGCTGCCCATGACGGCCTCGCCCCTGGTTAGAGGAGGAAGATAATGGAGCTTCTGCTCCTCGGTCCCAAAGGCCTCAATGATTTCAGATCCAAAGCATGCCGATAGAACGGCGACCGTAATGCCCAGATCCACGGCCGAGAATTCTTCCTGAAGGATACACTGCTCCACGGTGCCCAGTCCCGCGCCCCCGTATTTGGTGTCGATAAAGATTCCGATAAAGCCCAATTCCGCGGCCTTTTTTAAGATCGACTCATCAAAGGCCTCTTCCCGGTCAAATTCTTCCGCCCTTTCTACAAACTCCCCTTCGGCGAACTCCCTCGCCGCCTTTGCAATATCCTTCTGTTCTTTTGTCAGGTCAAAATCCATTCTTTATTCCCGTCCATCAAAATGGGCTTGACACGAAATATTTCCTGTGATAGCAAATTAAAACGAATGCTCGATCTACTTTTTTATTATTCAAATCATTATATAATTCTTTTTACTAAGTCAAATAATAATCACAACCGTTTTATGTGCATACCGCTAAAGACTTCACAGGAAGTGACCTTTAACAGTAGCCGGGCAATACTTTATTGTGAAAACAGGCCGGATTGTTAAAGCTTATCAAATAGCAGACAATAATGGGAGATGAAAATGGATCATATCGGAAAAGTAGCCGTTGTGGGAGCGGGCATGATGGGTGCTGAAATTGCCCTCTCCTTTGCTCTTCACGGGGCAGAGGTATTCCTGAAGGACATTAGCCTTGATTTATCAAGGGCCGGGGAAAAAAGAATGGAAGGAATCCTCATGAAATGGGAAGAGAAGGGAAAGATTGATCCCGACTTAAGGATGAAGACGATGGATCGCGTTATTCTCAAGGAGGATTACTCCGGTTTTGAAGAAGTTGATCTAACCGTGGAAGCGGCCCTGGAAGATATCAGAATAAAGTGTGACGTGTTTCGAGAACTTGACGAAGCATGTAAAAAAGAGTGTATCTTTGCGACCAATACCTCTTCTATCCCCATCACCCAACTAGCCGTGAGCACATCGCGGCCGACCCTCTTCATCGGGATGCATTTTTTTAGCCCGGCGTCCGTAATGAAACTGGTTGAGATCATCCCTGGACTTGAGACTTCGGAAGATACAATAAAGAAGGCCATGGATATCGTCAGGGAGATCGGGAAGGAACCCGTCCGTGCCGCTGATCGTGCCGGTTTTTTAGTGAACAGGCTGCTTTTCGCTTTTTTCAATGAGGCCTGGAAGATGGTAGACGAGGGTTTAGCCACACCGGAGGACATTGATAAGGCCGTCAAACTCGGTCTGGGTCATCCCGTGGGTATTTTTCAGATGCAGGATATTGTAGGTCTGGATAATGCCCTGGCCGTAAGTAATATTCTCCATGATGAATATGGGGAACGGTTCAAGCCTTCACCGGTTCTTAAAAGGAAAGTAGCCGCCAATCATATCGGAAGGAAGGTAAAAAAAGGCTGGTTTGATTACAGGTCGGTTTAGTAGATCCGGGCAAATCCAATGAGACGGAGGAATTGACATAATGGACAATAGAGATCCGATAATTGTTTCAGCAGTCCGAACACCTATCGGTGATTTTGGAAAATCCCTGAGGGATATCACCCATACAAGGCTTGCAGCCCTGGTCATGGCGGAGGTATGCAAAAGGGCAAACTTTCCGAAAGACGAACTTGATGATGTCTACTGGGGGATCGTTATGCCCCGTAGCGATGAAAACGGTGTGGGACGTGCTGCCGCGCTCGAGGCGGGCATTCCTGACCATGTCCCGACCGCTCAATTAAACCGGGCCTGTTGCTCGTCCATGGAAGCGATTCGTATCGCATCCATGGCCATCCGATTAGGAGAGGCCAATGCCATTCTTGCGGGTGGGGGTGAGAGCATGAGCAATGTCGCCTATTCCATAAAGAATGCCCGGTGGGGACTGAGACTACGGCATCAGGAGCTGTCAGACGGGGTTTGGGACGGCCTCATGGACCACTATACGGGTTTGATCATGGGGATGACGGCGGAAAACGTTGCGGAGAAATACAATATCTCCCGGGAGGATCAGGATGAGCTTGCCTTGACAAGCCAGATGCGGGCAAAGAAGGCCCTGGAGGAGGGTCGCTTCAGGGACGAAATCGTGCCTATCGTGATCCCCGGGAAGAGGGGAAAACCGGATATAGTGGTAGATACGGACGAACACCCCCGGCCCGAGACAACCCTTGAGGAACTGAGCAAGCTGCCGCCGGCCTTCAAAGAGGGTGGCAGTGTCACGGCGGGCAATTCATCGGGCATAAACGACGGGGCCAGCGGTGTCCTGGTCCTGTCAAGGGAGATGGCCGACCGCTTAAAAATGAAACGGCGGTGGAGGGTGGCAGGCTGCGTGGCCGTTGGGGTGGACCCCCGGATCATGGGTATCGGCCCCATCCCGGCCATCAAAAAAATAATGAAACAGACCGGTTACAGGATCGAGGACATGGAGCTCATTGAAATAAATGAGGCCTTTGCGGCCCCTTACCTGGCCGTTGAGCGTGAACTTGGGCTGAATCGCGAGATCGTAAACGTGAACGGCAGCGGAATCGCCCTCGGCCATCCCATCGGGAATACGGGCTGCAGGATTGTGGTCAGTCTCATTCATGAGATGGAGAAGCGGGGCCTGAAGCTGGGATTGGCCAGCCTTTGCGGCGGTGGCGGTGTCGGTCAGGCGATTATTGTAGAAAAGTCGGAGTAACAGCTTGCCTCGGGTAAACCGCAGGAAGATATTGTCGTCTCATTTCATTAATTTTTATTGAAAAGGAGGGAACCGTGATGAAAAAACATAAACCATTGAGCCAGTTTATTGCCGTCTTTTCAGTCCTGCTTTTTTTCTGCCTTCTTATCCCTGCCCTGTCACAGGCCGGACCTATAGAGCTCAAGGTCGCGACCTGGAATCCTCCCCCTCCCTTCCCCATTTCCACGAGCGCTGAAAAATGGGCCAAAATGGTTGAGGAGAAGAGCGGGGGCCGGGTCAAGATAACCTTTTTCTGGGCCGGCGGCCTTGCTGCCCTGCGGGACACGTACAGGGCCGTGCAGACCGGCGTTGCCGATATCGGTTTCTGGCTGCCCGGTGTCCTTCCCGGGCTTCACACCCTGAATGAATATACCTTGCTTCCCGCATTAGGCGCGGACAGCATGATGACCGCTACAAAGGTGTATCTCGAGATGTACAAGAAGTTCCCGGAGCTTAGCGCCGAGTTTAAGGGTTTGAGGATGATCTATGCCTCATCAATGCCGCCGAACCAGCTCCACTTCTGCAAAAAGACCGGCGTACATCTTCCCGGCGACATGAAGGGCATAAAGTTGATAGGCAGCGCCTCGGCCAGTGATTTTATCAACAGCACGGGCGCAGTTTTGATATTCAAGCCGCCTTCGGATTACTACATGTCTCTCCAGAAGGGACTGGTGCAGGGCAGCTTTCAACACTGGCCCTTTCTCTCCGCCTTCAAGCTCGAGGAGTTATTTGTCTCCCACACAAACTGCGGTCGCGGCGGATTCAATTTGCAGATGATGGGCTTCTGGATGAACCAGGGTGTCTGGGACAAGCTCCCCCCCGAGGCCCAGAAGGCCTTTGATGATTCGCAGGAATGGCTGATGCAGGAGGATATAAGAATCAACGAAATGCTTATCGACAAGGCCATGGCCGACGCCAAGGGGATGGGACACGAAATTGTCGAGCTCACACCCGAGGAAAAAGAGATCTGGTTCAAGTTCTCGGAGCCGATACGTCAGAAATGGGTTGATAAAATGGAGGCCGAGGGAAAACCTGGAAAGGCCGTCTACCAGGAGGCCTTGAAGCTGATAAAGGAATATAACACCAAATAACAGGATTGATTCTCTATGTCACTCGCGAAAATTTCAAAATTCATAGAGGGCAAAATAAACCTTTTGAGCCGGTTTACGGGCATCGTTGCCATCTTTGTCCTGGTGGTAATGATGTTCTTTACCGTGTTAAATGTTGTTATGCGCGCCTTTTTCAACCGCCCCATACCCGGAGACGTGGAACTTATCGAGGTTGGAATGGTATGCGTGGGCTTTCTAAGCCTTGCCTGGTGCGCCATAAGGGGGATGCATATAAGTGTGGATCTGGTTGTATCTTTCCTTCCCAAAAGGGTCCAGGCCCTCTTTGACAGCTTCGGCTATTTATTGGGTCTGGGAATATTCATATTGCTGAGCTGGCGGGCCTTTGCCGAGGGCATAGCCAATCGGGAATTGAATAATCTTTCCGCCACACTCTCATTCCCCATATTCCCCTTTTATTGGGTTACGGCCCTGGGGTACGCTGTCTTATGCCTGGCGATTCTGGTACTCCTCGTCAGATCATTATCAGGGGCCTTTAAAAAATGAGTCCGGAACTGGTAGGGTTGATAGGCGTCCTGTTACTTGTTGTCCTCCTGTTCATGAGGGTGTGGGTCGGCACGGTAATGGCCGTCATCGGTTTTTTGGGCTTTGCCTATATCACGACCTTCAAGAGCGCCTTAATGATCTTAGGTGCTGTTCCCTACAGCACGATAGCAAACGAGACCGTGGCATCGGTTCCCCTGTTCATTCTAATGGGGGTCATCGTGTCCAATACGGGAGTGGCCGCTGACCTTTATCACACGGCCTATAAATGGCTTGGTCAATTGCGTGGGGGCCTGGCCATGTCCACTGTCATGGCATGCGGGGGTTTTGCGGCCATTTCAGGGTCCAGCCAGGCCACGGTCGCGACCATGGGCAAGGTGGCGCTGCCCGAGATGCAAAAATACGGGTATGATTCGAAACTTGCGACCGGGGCCGTTGCCGCGGGCGGGACAATCGGCATCCTTATCCCCCCGAGCATGGGATTTATTCTCTATGGGATTCTCACGGAAGAATCCATCGGCAAGCTGTTTATGGCGGGAATTATTCCCGGGCTCCTGGAGATCCTGTTTTATATCGGTGTCGTATTTGTTTTATGCCGCCGTAGCCCTGACCTGGGGCCTGCCGGACCCAAGACAAGCTTCAGGGAGAAGGTGGTCTCTCTCAAGTACACCTGGGCCATGCTTGCCCTCTTTCTCTTGGTCATGGGGGGGATCTACGGGGGGTGGTTCACGCCCACGGAGGCCGGGGCTGTCGGTGCCTTCGGGGCCATGGTGATCAGCGCCATAGCCGGGAAATTGACCCGTCGTAATTTTCTGGCCTCCGTGCTTGAGGCCGCTCAGACAACGGCCATGATGGTATTGATCCTGGCCAGCGCCTTTATCTTCATGAAATTTATGGCCGTGAGCAGGCTGCCGGACCTCCTTGCCAATTATGTCGGAGGGCTCCCTTTCCCACCGGCCGTTATCCTGCTGCTCATTATCTTTCTGTACATCATTCTCGGCATGTTTTTAGACGGCCCCTCGGCAATAGTCCTCACCCTCCCCGTGCTTTTCCCGGTAATCCTTTCTTTGGGATTCAACCCGATCTGGTACGGGGTATTAATGGTACGCGTAATAGAGATCGGTCTGATTACCCCGCCCATGGGTCTGAATGTCTTTATCCTTGCGGGCGTTACGAATAGTCCCCTGTCTATTATTTTCAGGGGGATAGTTCCCTTTTTCACGGCCGACATACTTCATGTCGCCCTCTTGATTGCCGTGCCCTGGCTTTCCCTGTTTCTACCGAGCATTATGTAGAGTGGCGGTAAAATCCTGAAAATGGGGTCACGATGAATCTACTCATATTAGAGCCAAAGGCAGGGGAGACGAAGGGAGAAAGAAAGGGACTTATAAACTACATTTCCAGAGAATTTCGAAGTGATTCTACAAGTTGAAGAGGAGTGTGACATGAAAAAAATCGCCATTGAGGAACATATTCACACAGAAGATTATCTGGCCTATCTATACACCAGAAAGGAATTCCCGAGACGTGATTTTACGGAAAAGGGAGGAAAGAAGTTTATAAGGGACTGGTGGTCGACTGCCAATTTCAGGTTGATGGACCCTGATCAACCAAATAAATTGACGGAGCATGGGGAGGGTAGAATAAGAGAGATGGATGAGGCGGGAATAGACATGCAGGTCCTTTCTCTCTCCTTTCCCGGCGTGGAAATGTTTGACGCCCCGGATGGCGCCTCCGTGGCTGAGACAGTCAACAATAACCTTCATGAGATCGTAAATCGAAATCCTGAAAGGTTTGCCGGGTTTGCCGCCTTGGCACCTCAGGCCCCGGAGGAAGCGGCCAATGAGCTTGAACGGGCCGTAATGGAGCTCGGCCTGAAAGGGGCGATGATAAACGGCAATATCCGTGGTGAATTCCTTGATGACAAAAAATACTGGACTATTTTCGAAGCGGCCCAAGAGCTGGATGTGCCTATCTATGTCCATCCCAAAATGCCGCCCGCCGACATGATCAAACCCTATCTGGCCTATCCGGGTCTGGCCAGTGCCATGTCGGGATTTGCAGCCGAGGCGAGCCTCCATGCCCTGCGCCTGATTTTAAGCGGTGTTTTTGATGCATATCCCGGTTTGAAAATCATTTTAGGTCATCTGGGAGAGGCGTTGCCCTTCTGGCTCTGGAGACTGGACAGCCGGCTGATGGAAGAAAAGAGTGACCCGGCCTCCGCTGAGGTCTATAAAAATCTAAAGAAGGTCCCCAGCCATTACTTTAAAGACAATTTCTTTGTAACCACGAGCGGGATGTTCTGGGAACCGGTGCTGAAATTTACCTGCTCGGTGCTGGGAACGGACAAGGTGCTTTTTGCCGCGGACTACCCCTACGAGTCGAGCAGGGAGGCCGTTGATTTCATTGATTCAATAGAGATGATGGATAGCGAAAAAGAGCAGATCTGTCACCTGAACGCGGAAAGACTTTTGAGGTTATAAAACTGAAAGAAATTCTTGACAGGGCATATTCCTTCTGGTAAATATAGACCGAGCGTTTGATCTATATCGAATTTTAAATCATACAAGGTTTCCCATGCCCAGGGCCAAAAAAGATTCGATATCCCTACAGAGTCCAATAACCGATGAAAATCCGGTCCTTGCCACTTCTCATAACTCTTCCCTAATTGAAAAGAGGCATCAACAGATCGTGGACGGGGCCTGCAGGATCTTTTTCGAGAAGGGATACCATCCGACGACTACCCGTGATATTGCGAATGCATGCGGCATGTCCATCGGACAGCTCTATCACTATATCTCCTCAAAGGACGATGTGCTTTATCTGGTTCATAAACACACGCAGGCCGTCTGGCAAGACTATTTAAAAAAGTCCGACATCGACCAGATAGACGATCCCACGAAAAAATTGACTGAGGCCCTCCGTTACAGCCTCGAATTCATGATTGAAAATAAGAAGCTGATTCAGTTTATCTATTCGGAAAGCAAGTATCTTGATAAGAGACATCTACGAATAGTTCTGGACTTAGACACGAAAAACATCATTGGCTTCTGGCGAGAGCTTTTGTATGAGGTCAATAGAACAAAGGCCCTGAAAGGCGATTTGGATATTATAGGCAGTGTAATTGCCTATCTCGTGGCCTTTCTTGCTTTAAGGGGCTGGACTCTGAAAGATAAGCCGAACAGGAAGCAAGTGGATGCCCTAATTGATTTTATCTTACGAGGATTGGCCGTCAAATAGAGGAAAATTTTAGATAACTCCGGAAGAGGAAGTATGTTGGAGCTAAAAGACAAGGTAGCCATAGTTACCGGTGGTAGCCGGGGTCTGGGCAAGGCCTTAGCCCTGGGTCTTTCCAAAGAAGGGGCCGCTGTGGTCATTGCGGCCCGAACAGAAGAGGAAAACAGGAATTTACCGGGAACCATATACAAAACAGCAGAGGCGATAAAGGCCTCAGGGTCGGAAGCCCTGGCCGTGAAGTGTGATGTCACGAATGAAGAGAGCGTAAATCGAATGGTTAACCTGACCCTGAAGTCTTTCGGTCACGTTGATGTGCTCGTGAATAACGCGGGTGTGGCTTTTTACTACCCCATAATCGAAACACCACTCAAGCGCTGGGAACTGGTAATCAGGGTTAACCTGATTGGTGCTTTTCTCTGTTCCAAGGCGGTTCTGCCCCACATGATTAAACAAAAGTGCGGCAGCATTATTAACATTTCATCTTTGGCCGCGGATGAGAGAGACGAGGGGACCGTTCCCACAGGCGTGGCCTACGCTGTATCCAAGGCGGGACTTGATCGCCTTACCCTCGGCCTTGCAACGGAAGCGGGTAAATATAATATCGCGGTCAATGCAGTGAAACCGCATAGAGTCGTGGATACGGACGGCATGAGACTATGGCAGCCTGATGCCGACAGGTCATTATGGCAGTCCGCGGATATGATGGTCGAAGCGGTCAATCTGCTCGCCTGCCAGGATGGCATGGGTATTACAGGGTCCATCGCGACCGATCGGGAAATATGCACCTGGCATGGGCTAATTAGTGCTAATCCATAAACGAACGTTTTTAGATTAGCGCTATCAGCTATCAGCATTCAGCTATTGGCAAAAAACATTAATAACAAAGTCTTGGCTGACCGCTGAAAGCTCCATCCCGAAAATGACTGTTTCTGGATGGACACTAATTAACATATAAAGGAGAATTGAATGGCAATTAAAACACCAAAAGAATATATCGAAAGCCTGAAGGACAATCGGGTGGTATACTGTAATGGAGAAAGGATCAGGGATGTTACGGATCACCCTATTCTGAAGATTTGCCGGGACTGGATGGTCATGGATTACATCCTCCAAAACGACCCGCGCTACAAGGACCTCCTGACCGAAAAGGACGCGGATGAAGGGGAGGTGAGCTTTGCATTGATGCCCCAGAAAAGCAGGGAGGATCTGCTCCGATTAAGGGAAGTTGTAAAGCTTTGGGCGCGCGTATGTCTGGGTAAGCCTCCGGGAGCCAAGTTTGTTGCAAAGGACGGCTTAAATGCCGTCACTGTGGTCAGTCAAAGGATCGATAAAAAGTACGGCACGAACTATGCCGAAAACGTCGAGGCCTACCGGAAGCATTTACAAAAAAACGATTTGGCCTTTGCCATGGGGTTGACTGACGTCAAAGGGGATAGAAGCCTGCGACCATCACAGCAAAAACTTCATCAGGATTATTATGTCAGGGTTGTAGAAGAAAGAAAGGACGGAATCATTGTAAGAGGCGCCAAGACGCATATCAGCCAGGCGCCCCTCTGTAACGAGATCCTGGTTGCCCCATGCCGGGCGATGAGGGAGGAGGACAAGGCCTACGCCTTGGCCTTCGCCGTACCCGTGAACAGTGAGGGGATTACCATGATTTCCGCTGAGCCTGAAGTTCATGAGGACTTTAATCTATTTGATCATCCCATCGCGGGGAGCGTCTATATTAATGACGCGACCGTCGTCTTTGAGGATGTCTTTGT
The DNA here is from genome assembly GCA_964441135.1 of uncultured Desulfobacteraceae bacterium. Taxonomy (GTDB): domain Bacteria; phylum Desulfobacterota; class DSM-4660; order Desulfatiglandales; family HGW-15; genus CAYTUL01. The sequence continues at coordinate 12,797 of CAYTUL010000028.1, forward strand.
GCCGAATGAAAGGATATTCCTGAAGGGAGAGTGGGAATTCGCTGGACAAGTCGCCTACATGTTCGCGAATTTTCATCGTCTCAGTGCCGAGACCTATAAGGCCATGGAACTTGAGCTCTTTACAGGAGCGGCCTCCCTCATGGCCGAGTATAATGGCGTGGAAAAGGCGCCCCATGTCCGGGAAAAACTGACATGGCTGGTTATGTACACCGAGGCCGTGGAGATCATCGGCAGGTCTGCGTGCGAGCATTGTGTTTCGGAACCGGATTCCGATCTGGTGTATCCCAACCCCATGTATGCGAATATCTGTAAATTCTATTTTGCAGAAAATTGGCACCAGGCCACGAAATATATCCAGGATATCGCCGGCGGTATCGTTGCCACCTGTCCATCGGCCAGGGACTTCCGGAATCCGGAAATCCATGACCTGCTGGATAAATATCTGGGAGGGAAAGACGGCGTCCCCACGGAATACCGGCTACGCATGGCCAAACTCATACGAGATCTCACCTCCTCCTATGAGGACGTGCTCACGATTCACGCGGAGGGTTCCCTTGAAGCCCAGAAGCTTTCCATTTATGTGTTGGCTGATTTTGAACGCTATAAAGCGGCGGCGAAACGGGCGGCCAGGATCAAAGATGGCTCAATTGATCGACTTTACGGCGAATTGCCGGAATTTCCGCCCATCGGTTTGTAGGGATCTCTATCGGGCGGATCTTTAAAATCCCATCCCTTTGCCTGGGAACCAATGATCAAATATCTGGTCACGGCAGGTGCATGGGAATTTTTAAGAAGCAACAGGGTTTGACTTTATAAGCATAAGGAGTCAAAAATGGCATTAGGGAAATACGCTGTAGATTACGAAAAGAGGGTCGATTACGACCGGCTGCGTAAAGAAAGGCTCCAGCGTGCCAAGGATCAGATTAATAGGGATGGCCTGGGTGCGATCGTGACCTGGGACGAGGCCAACATACGTTATATGACCTCCTATTATGTGACCACACCGCTGCGCGTTCTCGAGGCCCAGTTTGTATTCTGTCCCCGAAACGGGGAGCCCCATCTCATCGGGGGTGGAACCCCGAGCGAGGTCGAGCGCCGCATGCCATGGATGCACGGTAGGGTCCATCCGCCCGTAGGCCTTGCCAAACCCGCCGCGACCACACCCGACCATCCGGTGCTCAATAAGGTAGTGGATCAGATTGCAAATCTTATGGCGGAATACGGCGTGGAAAAGGAACCCCTCGGGATTGACGGGACAACCCTTTCGTACCTTTATGGGGAGGCCTTTAAAAAGAGAGGGATCGAAGTCGTTCACGCCAAGCCCACCATGGATCTGGCCCGGATGATCAAGACAGCGGACGAGGTTGAGCTGATGCGGATCACCTGCGGCAACTCCGAGACAGCCTTTGCCGCCATTGCGGAGGCGATCCGGCCCGGGATAAGGGAGTGTGACCTGGTCGCCATAGGGATAAAGGCCCTGTATGAGGAGGGGGATGATCACACGGAGGATCTGGTGTGCTGTTCCGGGTATAACACCAATCCCTATGGATGGTCCTTTACGGACAAACCCATCCGGCCGGGAGATTTAATCTACATAGACGTGGACGGGGCCTCCTACCAGGGATACAAGTCCTGTGTGTACCGCACATTCTGCTGCGGCAAGGCCACGCAGGGGCAGAAAGATCTTTACGAGGAATGCCGGGCCATGTTGTACGACGGGATGAGCGCGATCAAAGACGGGGCCACGGACTACGAAGTCCTTGAAAAGTGGCCCCAGTCCCCCGAATACTGGGGATACTGGGACTGGAACGACATCGGCCCCTACGCTATCGGCCACGGCCTTGGGCTTACGCTGCACGACAAACCCTTTTTTAACCAGCAGCAGAAACAGGCCGGCATGCCTTCCCAGAGATTTCAGGAAGGGATGGTTTTGGCCGTGGAAACCTACGCCGGGAAAAAGGGAGGAAAAGACGGGGTTCGTCTTGAAGAGAACGTGCTTGTGACGAAAGAGGGCTATGAACTGCTTACCCGGTGGCCCATCAAGGAGCTGATGGAGTGCTGGCTACCCTATTGACAGCCATGAATATCATCCGGCCATGGATCGGGTGGAGAGGCTTAAGAAGATTATAGCAAATAGCAGAGCGGCGCAGGGCACGAGGCTCAGGGCACAAGGAAAATCAAAAGAGATAAAAACAGAATATCCCAAACCAATGAACCTTATATAGGTGAAATAGGCAGTAGCAGGAGGATAAACCAATGGCGAAATCCATTGTTTCCATTGTAAAGGGCACGGACCCGGATGAGATGGTAGAAAAAGCGCTGGATTACCTGGGTGGAATCAAGTCCCTGATCCAACCGGGTTCGACGGTGGTTATCAAGCCCAATGCAGGCCACATGGGACCGCCCGGCAGCAGCATCAACACGAATCCCGAGGTTGTTTCCGCGGTAATCAAGGCGGTAAAGAAGGGAAAGCCCGGTAAGATTATTTTAGCGGAGTCCTCGGCAATGGGGTGCCGTACCATGGACTGCCTGGAAATCAGCGGAATAAGGCAGGCGGCCCTGGACGCGGGCGTGGACGATATACGGGATATTAAGAGCGATCCGGACCTGGTGAGAATAGAGACAAAAAATCCCATAAGCTCGATCAAGCATTACGATCTGCCGAGATTCCTGCTGGATGCCGAACACCTCATCAACGTTCCGGTATTCAAGACCCATGTGAGCATGGTTTTCACGTGTGCCATGAAAAACCTGAAAGGGGTCGTGCAGGATAAGGCCCACCATCAAATGCATACCACAAACCTTGCGGGCGCCATGATGGATCTGGGTGAACTTCTTTATCAAAAAACCATTACCAACGCGGATCTTTACCGTCCTATGGAGGGCTTCGGCCCCCATTCGGGAGTACCGGT
>CAYTUL010000029.1:0-15469 GCA_964441135.1 uncultured Desulfobacteraceae bacterium
CCGTGTATGTGGTTATAATCGCAATTACAGGGAAAGAGATGTCCGGATAAAGATCGATTTTAAGGCGGGCGAACCCGAAGATCCCGAAACCCACAACAAAGACATAGATCATAGCGAATGTGACCGCGCGTTTGATGGCAAGGCTCGAAATACTCACCCCTTCAGACCTCCTCACTGAACTATCTTGACCTTATCCCCGTCCTTGAGCTGATGCAACCCCCGTGTGACAACGCGCTCTCCGGCTTTTACCCCGCTTCTGATCTCCAGGATGCCCTCTGACTCGTGGCCGAGCTGGACCTCACGCATATGGGCCGTGTTACCCTCAATAACAAAAAGATAATGATGCTGCGAGATTCCCTGTTTTCCGGTTTCTGCACTGGTAATCGCTTCTTCTCTGTATAATAGAGCCTCTTTTGGCACCAACAGGGCATTGGGGTGGGGATCTATCGAAAATGTCACGGTCGCGAACATACCGGGACGGAGACGATGATCTGCATTGTCGATCCTGATCTCGGCGGAGAACATCCGGGACTCGGAATTAAGTGTGGGGCTGACCTTATCGATCTTGCCCAAAAATTCTTCCCCTGGATAGGCATCGACATGAATACGCGCGGGGATCCCGGCCGTAATGGCTTGCATCAGATCTCCCTGAAAAGAGATAATAAGCTTGACGCTGTCCATCCGGACGACCGTAAACAGTGGTCTGGCTGGTGTGGCAAGGTCGCCCGGTTCGAAAAACCGCTCGCTTATGGTCCCCTTAAAGGGCGCGGTTATGCGTGCATAGGACAATCGTATCGTTGCCAGATCCACAGCCGCCTCGGCCTGCCTGATCTGGGCTTTTAAGGCTTCCCTGTCCTCCTGGGTAGCCCCGGCCTTGAGCATATTCAAACGCTCCCGGGCCGAGTTCAGATCAGCCTTGGCCACCGTATAGGCAATCTCGGTCGATTCGAATTCCTTTTCCGAGATGGTGCCTTTATCGTAGATATCTTTCAGGCGGTTGTAATTACTCTCCGCCTCTTTCAGGTTTGCCGTGGCCTTTTTAACCAGGTCTTCCGCCTGGGAGATCTCTTCCGGTCTTGCGCCCTTTTCCATCTGGGTCCAATTGGCGCGCATCACCTCCAGGGCCGCCTGTGCCTGGGAAAGCTGGGCCCTCAGTTCCTTTGCATCCAGAAGGGCGAGGACTTCCCCTTTTTTGACCTTATCGCCCAGATCCACTCTCATCATGTTAATCGTAGCGGTAATTTTTGGAAAGAGCTGGACCCGGGCATCCGCCTCGATACTCCCCGTAAATTGGATTATCCTGGCTATTTCTCCCTGTCTGACAGGCACCACCTCCACAAGAACAGGCCTTTTTTCTTCGACGGCCTCATGTTTTTTTTTACAGGCAGGTAAAAAAGAAAGATACAGGATAATGGACAGGATAATACATAATTTTATCGGAAATGGGTTTCTCCTTTTTAAACACCGGGGAGGTCTCGTGTGCCCGGGAGTTCCGAATGGGGGATTATGGAAATCCATAAAATACCTCGTTAGAGTCAAAAGCATAACAATTAATTGGGACCGGCTCTTTAAAAGCTTGCTTTTTTAACATAAATATTCTCGTCTTTCAATCTTTTAAAATAACCCTGATCCACCATCAAGATGTTATCTGCGGTGTTGCCCTCGATCGCTCCTCTCCCGCGTATAGACGGCGGGATTTCGCAAGCTCAACCTGCGGCGTATGAATGGGGCGTAAGGCGCAGGGCTTAAGGCGCAAGGCAAAGTGCGGTCCACAAAGATGAGTGGAACGAGGCAAACAATCCTGAACACTGAAACCTGAAACCTTTTTACCTTGATGGTGCCCAGGGTTAACCAAAATCCAAAGCAATTACTTGGTGGGTTTTGGTCAATCCCGGGTCATGGCAAAGGATAAAAAAAGGAAAAGGGCCGGAACTCAAAGCAGGATCAGGGCCGGATTGGTATTCGGCACGGGGTCAGGGGAGAAATTGAAGTGTTTTCCATGGTGGGTTTGAGAGACTATATCGTGCCCCTAAGACTGGGATCTATGGCGTCCCTCAGACCGTCGCCCACCATGTTGAAGGCAAATACCACAATCATAATGGTAATACCTGGAACAAATGAGAGCATCGGATCGGTCAACAGATAGGTGTACCCTTCATAGACCATGCTTCCCCATGCAGGGGTGGGCGGGGTGACACCGACACCTAAAAAACTCAGGCCTGCTTCCGCAAGGATGGTCAGGCCGATCATCATGGTCATCAGCACGATCATCGGCGGGAAACAATTGGGCAAAACATGACGAAACATGATGCGGCCGTTCTTTGCCCCGAAGGATCGGGCGGCCAAAACATAGTCGTTTTCTCTGGTTGATACGGCCTGGCCGCACATTACCCTGGCGTACCCGGGCATCATGCCGATGCCGAGGGCTATCATGACGTTAAAGAGCCCTCCTCCCAAAAGGGCTGCGATGGTCAGGGCCAGCAATATGGGGGGGAAGGTCATTAAGGCATCTATGAACCTCATGATAATCGCATGTGTAATACCTCCGAAATATCCGGCGATCAACCCCAATATTGTGCCGATTACGGCCGACATCATAAGGGCGACCACACCCACCAGGATCGCCGTCCTCGATCCAAAGATGATGCGGCTGAACATATCTCTTCCAAGGGCGTCGGTGCCCAGAAGATGCCCCTTTTCCCCGGGTTTAAGAAGTCTTTTCGTCAGGTTTTGTTCAATAGGGTCGTAGGGGGCTATTCTTGAAGGAAAAGAGGCTGCCGCGATAAATGCTAAGATCACGACGGTGCCGAATATGACGACGGGCCGGCCGAAGAATACCCTGATAAAGCGTCGAAACTCGTTGCTACGGGGTGATGAAGGCTTGGATACTTCTATGGTTGAATCATCCATGTCCAGTTGCTTCCTGCTCTTTTCATTAGTCATAGCGTATCCTCGGATCAAGCCATCCCCAGGTCAGATCTACGAGAAGGTTGCTTAGGGTTACCACTATGGCGATAAACAGGATAACACCCTGTATTACAGGATAATCCTGAGCACGGATCGCCTCAACCGCCAGCCTGCCCATACCGGGAATATTAAACACGGTCTCAATGAATACCGATCCGCCGAGGATCACGACGACGGTAATACCCTTTAGTGTAATAACGGGAAGAAGACTGTTTTTCAGGGCATGCCTGAATATGACCATCTTCTCACCCAGACCCTTTGACCAGGCCGTTCGTATATAATCCTTCCGCATGACCTCGAGCATACTTGAACGGGTCAGACGGATCGTCGATGCGATCGAAGGAATGGCCAGACAAAAAACGGGCATGATAATCTGTTTCGTATTCAACCAGAAGTCCTCAAAAGGAGAGGTGTATCCAAAAATGGGCAGCCAGCCGAGTTTTAATCCGAATAGATCGATCAACAGGATACCAAGCCAGAATATGGGCACGGTTATCCCCAGATTTCCAATGGTCGTTATCACCTGGTCAAGCCAGCCGCCCCTTCTCACGGCCGCAACAATCCCTCCGGGTATACCGACGATAATGCTGATCGTAAAGGCAAGAATACCCAGGTGCAATGTGATGGGCAGGCGCTTTTTGATCTCCCCCATAACCGTGCGGCGCTGTATGAGGGAATTACCAAGGTCACCGGTCAAGACATTTCCCACCCAGGCGAGATACTGTATATACAATGGCCTGTCCAGCCCCAGGTCATGTCTCATCTTTTCAACCTGTTCCGTTGTAAACCCATCCATATCCTGCTGGGTGAGGTACATCAGGATCGGGTCACCCGGGAGGAGGCGTACCATCAGAAAAACGATTGCAGTGGCAATGATCATGATAAGGATCATCTGTAATATTCTTCGAACGATGTATGCACCCATTGCAATGCCTGTTACCCTGTTCAAGCTGCCCTAAAATGCGTGGGATCCGGAATAGCCGTATGCCTCATTGTAGTGAATTATTTAAATCAGGTTAGAATGTAGTGAGCTGTTTTTAGCCGGCGGGACCCGGGAATGGTGTCCCGCCGGACCGGAAACAGGACGATTTCTATTCCTTTATCCAGGCCTTCTTTTCGAGCCATGCGTCGGCCGGGGTCCAATCGGCGAAAAATCCAAAGGTAAGGATTTGTGTGTCATGCACGCCATCCATAAAAAAGGCGACTCTTTTTTTCTCATACAGGGGAATGAGGGTGATATCGTCCACAAGCATCCTGTTGACCTTTTGCATCATGGCCTTCTCGACTTGAGGTGTTTCTAAGGCCTTTGTAACCGCATCATGCAGCCCCTCCGGCCATTTCATGTCATAAAACTGGGCGGGATTTCGATTCCAGTAGAAAGAGAGATGTTGAGAGTAGATCGGCCAGTTCGCGAACTCCTGGAAAACGAGGCCGTCTTTCCAGCCACCCTCCCTCCATCTTATCTCGGCATACTTGCCCGCCTCCGGGAACTCGAGCTCCATCTGGACCCCTACCTTGGCGAGGTCGCCCTGTATGGCGATTTTTATTTCACGGTCTGCCCAACGGGGTGCGACGATAAGCCGCGTCTTGAATCCGTTAGGATACCCGGCTTCTTTCAGAAGCTCTTTCGCTTTTTCGGGATTATAATATCCGGGGACTTCAACCTCCGGAATAAAGGCGCTCGATCCGGAAGGAGCGATCTGGTGTATGGGATCCAGCCAGCCGTAGCCCAAGGCGTCACATATAGCCTTTCGATTGATGGCACGGGATATGGCCTCACGCACCCTCTTATCAGAGTAAGGCGATTTCGGGTTTGCACTGGACGGTATCAGAGCGTGAATGGCCCTTGCAGAGGGATTTGTCACCGCATGCTGAAAGCCCATGGCCGCCAGGTCGGCCGCCTGTTTGCCGGGAAGCTCAATCTCGTGCAGTTTTCCAGCCTGAAAGGCCATCTGGGTCGTCATCGGATCCGACAGGATTACATACTCCATACCGTCGAGATAGGGTTTTCCTTTCTGCCAGTAGTCATCGAATTTGGTAAAAACCACTTTAACATCCCTCTCGTATTTGACGAATTTAAAGGGGCCGGTTCCGACCGGGTGCCAGCGGCACCACTCCCGCCCTTTTTTTTCAAAAGCGGTAGGAGAGACCTGAAAAGCGGCTTGAGCCCCGAAGCTCCCGTATAAATTGTTGGCAAAGTAGTTTAGGTGGAGTCGAACCCTGTAGTCGTCTATAATCTCGACGGATTTCCATTGTGGTTTTTTTCCGCTTCGCTCCCTGATCCAGTTGTCAAGGTTCCATTTGCAGGCCTTGGCGTTAAAATCTGTTCCGTCATGGAACTTGACTCCCTTCCTGAGGATAATATCGATATAGGATTTATCCGGAGCCAATTCCGTTCCCGTGGCCAGCATGGGTTTGAGATCACCGGAAGCCGTCACGGCGAAAAGCGGCTCGATCGCGACAAAGTTCACGACATTAAACCCCGTAGGTCCCATCTCCGGGACATCACCGATCGGGTCTGTCGGCGGAACATTCCGCAGTATTTTGAGGATACCGCCGTATTGGGGTGCTGCGTCCTTTGCATACACCGCCACCGATAGGCCGAAAACCAGAATAGCCATCACATAAATACATAATACCTTTTTCATCTTGCCCCCTCCTTAGATTTATTTTGGTTGAATTTGCGTGATTGGTCTTGCATTAATCACGGATAAAAAGCAGGGAAGAACGATATGTCTTGGGGTTTATAATTCATACTTTATGAGTATAATACGACCATAAACAGGTTTTTTTCTCAAGTCAATGAAAAATAGCTACAATCTTGCGCGGCACAATCTGACCACCTGTCCCATAAAGAACCCCTTTCATGGTTCGGGAAATTCTCTTTCTCTTCGTTCCTTAGATCTAAAATGAACGGGAAAGCGTAAAGAATTGCTTTCTAATTATAAGCCTCATGAAATGAAGGCCATTTAGGGTCAAGAATTTGGCAATTATCTATCTATCCGAAACTTGATTTTATGTGCACAATGATGATCTAAAATGTACTTTACGAGCTGCACTTATTATGTAATATGCGCGCAGCTCACTAATACAGTTCGCCTTCTGAAAACACCCCACTTAGATAAAATATTTGATGCAATATGCAATGAATTGTTTTATATTGTATCTAATCATCAGTAATAGGGGGCTTTTAACATGACTAACGCAGTTAGAGTATCCGAGGATTTGGTAAAAGAGGCCAAGATCTTCAGCAAAATTGACAAACGATCTGTCACTGGTCAGATTGAACATTGGGCTCGAATTGGCAAATGCGCTGAAGAGAATCCTGATTTGACCTATAGTCTAATAAAAGAAATTCTAATCGGCCTCGCAGAGCTTGAAGCAGGTGAATCTTCAGAATACACCTTCGGGTAATTGCCTATGCAAATCATTCAATCGCGGTCATTTGAGCGAAAAGTTAAAAAGTTCACGAAACGTGAAAAAAAGAAGTTGGATGAAGAAATACAGAAAATCTTGAATAATCCTCCGATTGGATCTGAAAAAAAGGGCGACCTTCGAGGAGTATCTGTCAATAAGTTTAAAATCCAAACGAATCAATATCTTTTAGCCTATCGTTTTTTCGGGGAGAATTTGGAATTGATCATGATCGGACCTCATGAGAACTATTATAGAGATCTAAAAAGCTATCTTAGAACGAGATGACAGGCGAACCTGTAAGTTCACCGGACAGGAGTTCCGCTGCGCTTCACACTTGCCGGTGACTTTTGCGTTAGCGTTTTAGAAAAAGGAGCATAATATGAATATCACCGAATTTATCTCCTTGGCTGAACTTAAGGAGAGTCGCGAACAATGAAGGTAAAAGATGTCTATATCATGGAAGAAGTTGTTGAAGATTTGAATGAGGCTGGTATTCATCGTAAGAAACTTAACTTTTATCAAATGTTCGCTAAGCGCTTTCCCTACGCCATATCCTTCTTTAATGATGGTTTTGCATCGTAGATGTGAACGGAATTTTCTTTCCCCTTTAACTTAACGTTACCTACTAATCCAAATTCAAATCCCGGTTGTTTTTCCATCTCCAATTTCATTGATTCCGATATCAATATCCGCTTTTTAAAATCATTGCATTTACCCTGAATTCGTGCTGCGGTGTTCAATACATCTCCGTGGTAGGCCAGTTCTTTTTTTATCTCGCCCACCTCAGCAACCGTGACTTCACCGATATTCAGACCCGCCTTGAATTCTGGGACTAATCCGTATTTTTTTGAATAATATTCGTTTTTGCCCTTTAACAGTTTGTCGTAGGCAAAAAAGACATTAATGCAATTATGATCCCTTAAACCCTTTCCGGCCTCCCAGGTCAAGACTACCTCATCGCCGACATATTGATAGATCTGGGCATTATGCCCTATTATGACATCAGTTAAATCATAGTAGCAGTCCTGTAAGAGTCGACTGTATCTGATGTGGCCCAACTTTTCGGCAATTGAGGTGGAATCTCTCAGGTCCATGAAAAGGAATATCCGGTTTTCTACCTTTGGCTGATGGTACTTTCCCAGAAGGAAATTCACAAGAATTCCCTGCCCGAACTTGTCACTGATCTGCAGGATAAAGAGTCCTAAAAAGGTTACAAAGCCCCAGTATAGTATTAAAAGCAGAAATCTGTGGCTGCTTAATAGAAATAATTGATTCTCGAGGACAATCTTGTCGTAAATGGGTCTGTCCAGATCAAAACTCATGGTAACCAGGTTTACCAGGGAGAACCAGAATACCATGTTAAACAGATAGAATGATGTCTTATAAAGAAGAGTTTTTCCAAAGGGTCTTTTCCGGAATATTTTACTGAAGAACATTACTTCAAAAGTAGCTGTTAAGGATGCTCCGATTAATGACATGAATAATACGAGAAGCAATGTCTGAAGATTAAAGGGCATTGCCTCTGGTGTCATAGGTTCATAATTGGTAACCGCGCCTTCATAGAATATGAGAAAAAATAGGCACGGTACCCAGAATGTCACAAGGAATAAAATTTTATATAGCTGGGTTTTTCTCATCGAAGATCGGTCCTTTACTCTATATATTCGGGTCTATTTTATGGCCTCCATTTGATCATATTAATGCCACGCCTTCAAGTGTGCGGAAAAGAATAGGCTATCAAATCCATAAAAAGCACCCCTTTCTCCACATCTCGAAAATCCATTGCTATTTTAAGAATCTTATGCCATATTAAGCCAAATTTATGCTACTTCTCCTGTTCCTTATATATCCATTGAAAAAACGATTCCTGAATACAGTGTTAAGTCATGTTTTGAATGTATTGAAAGCTCGATTAAAATTTATAAAAATGGAGATGTGTTAGAAGTAAATTATAATGGTAAGTCGGGAATTAGTCCTGAAATGGCTTTGAGGCTTTCTAAGGTTTTCGGTCGCACGCCAGAAGGATGGCTGAGACTTCAACTCCAATATGATTTATGGAAAGTAAAGCAAAGTCTGGATGTTGATCACCTTGAACGGATATAGGAAGGAAGATATGTTCGAGTTACCTGAGTTTATCACTCTTGCCAAGCAAATCAATGAGACTCTACAAGGGAAGACAATACGAAGGGGAATTTTAGGAAACAAACCTCATAAATTTGTCTGGTATAATCGGGCTCATGATGAGTTTGAAAAATTAACTCAAGGAAAGGCGATCGGAGAAGTACAAGCAAAAGGGAAGTGGCTCTTTATTCCACTTGAGCCTGGTTATGTATTGCTGCTTGGTGAATGTGGAGGGAAAATGCTTTACCACTCTCCAGGTTCAAAAGTTCCAAAAACTTATCATCTTTGCATCACATTTAAAGACAACTCTTTTTTCACTGAGACTACACAAATGTGGGGTGCCATTGAATTATACGAGAAAGGACAGGAGCAGGATAGGGAATTAATCAAAGATATGCGGATCACCCCTATTGAGAATGAATTCACCTTCGACTATTTTTGTGCTCTCATCGACACTCTTCTCACGGGGAAAAAACAGAGTGTCAAGGGACTCTTGACCCAGGACCAACTTATTCCCGGATTGGGAAATGCTATTACGCAAGATATTCTGTTTCGAGCATGTCTTCATCCCAGACATTCAATTGATGATCTTACTATAGACAAAAGACAAGCTCTCTATAATGCAATACTCCAAACCGTTCGTGAAACCATAGAAAAGGGTGGTCGATATGACGAATATGATCTGTATAACACCCCTGGAAAATATGTTCGTATTATGGACAAAAATTCAGTTGGTAGTCCCTGTTCAGAGTGTGGGAACACAATAGAAAAAATGCAGTATTTAGGGGGAACATGTTATTTCTGTCCGACCTGCCAAAAATAAGAAGCTTATAAAGTCTGCTTTTGAATACTTAAGGAGGTGTCTAATACACGATAAAGAGGAGAGATAAACTTATAGCACCCCCCTGAGCCTGGGATCGAGGGCATCCCGGAGGCCGTCGCCTATCATATTAAAGCTGAACACAACCAGCATTATGGAAAGACCGGGTGCAAAAGAAAGTATGGGATGTGTTAACAGGTATTCGTATCCGTCATTTACCATGGCCCCCCAGGCGGCACCCGGAGGCGCAATGCCTATACCAAGAAAACTGAGCCCGGCCTCCGCGAGGATGGTCAATCCCATCATCATGGTAACGAGTACTATGAGCGGTGGAAAACAGTTGGGCAATATATGGCGCAGCATCATTCGCAGGTTTTTGGATCCCATGGATCGCGCGGCCATGATATAGTCGTCTTCTTTTACAGAAAGGACCTGCCCGCACATCAACCGTGCGTAGGCTGGTAATAAACCGACTCCAAGGGCTATCATAACGTTTATAAGTCCTCCGCCAAGCATTGCAGCGATGATGAGCGCTAACAATATCATGGGAAAAGCCATCAGCGAATCTATAAACCGCATGTTAATTGAGTGGATCCAGCCGCCAAAGTATCCGGCGGTCAAACCGAGAGACATACCGATTATCGCAGCTATCCCGACCGCGACCAACCCAATCATTAAGGAAGTTCGCGAACCATAAATAATTCTGCTGAATGTGTCTCTTCCCACGGCATCTGTCCCGAGAAGGTGCGCCCGGCTTGGCTGCTGCAGCACATTCATCAAATCAGGTTTATACGGATTATAGGGGGCGATCCAGGGCGCAAAAATTGCGGAAATAATAGTTATCAGAATGACAGCCAGCCCAAATACCACCACTCCCCGACTGAAAAATACCCTGGAAATGCGACGCAATTCACTTATTTTAGGCGAAGATTCATTCATTACTGTTTGTGATACCATTTCTTCTGTCATGTCTTATCTTCTTTTATGCATACCGGATCCTCGGGTCCAGCCAGCCATAGGAAAGATCCACCAACAGGTTAGCAAGCAGTACAACGATGACGATTATAAGTGAAACACCCTGAACAATCGCGTAATCCTGAGCCATCACAGCATCAACAGCCAGCCTACCCATTCCGGGAATATTATACACAGTTTCAATCAACACCGAGCCGCCAAAAATATTGCGGATCATCATACCCTGTAAAGTCACTACGGGAATAAGGGCGTTTTTTAAGGCGTGTCTGGAGATTATCAACCGTTCTCTCAAACCCTTGGACCACGCGGTTCTAATGTAGTCCTGTCCCATGACCTCAAGCATGCTTGACCTGGTTTGCCGAGCGGCCGAAGCTATTGCAAAAACGGAGAGGCAAAAAACGGGCTGGACGAGTTGTTTTGTGCTTAATACAAAGTCATTAAACGGCGATGTGTATCCCTGAACCGGAAGGATTTTAAGATAAAGCGCAAACAGGTATATCAATAATACACCGAGCCAAAAAACCGGGATTGTGATTCCAATATTGGCTATAATCGTTACAAAGGAATCCAGCCATTTCCCTCTTCTGACAGCGCTGATCACACCCATTGGAATCCCGATGACAACGCTGATAACAAAGGCGATTAGACCGAGATAGAGAGTTCTCGGTAAACGTTCAACAAGGTCATCAATCACAGGAGAGCCATGGATAATGGATTTACCAAGATCTCCCCGCACGGCCTTTGTTATCCAGTCAACATACTGCATAACAAGGGGCTTATCCAGGCCGTATTCCTTCCTGAGGGCTTCGATTTCCTGATCTGATATCTCTTCCAGTTCATCTGCGGTTACTAACATCAGGATCGGATCTCCAGGCAGCAGCCGCATTGAAAAAAATACGATCATAGTAATAATTAAAAGGACAAATATGGATTGAATAAGCCTTCGGATAATATATGTGCTCATTTACTGTTCTTTCAGGAAAAATGAATACGCCGCAGATGATACTTCATATGCGGCGTTATTTCAAAAAAAAGCTACTTTTTCTTTTTCCATGCCAAGTCAGGCCGCCAGTCAATCCAGCTTGCGTATTCCATATGTCCCGTGTCAAAAACATTAGGCTGCTGGACATAGGCCCTTCCTGTCGCGTATACAGGCCAGACTGTCACATCATCATAGATGACCTTTGTGATATGTTGCATCTTGGCCGGATCCGGATAGGCTGTGCTGTAAGATTCATCAATAAGGGTCTGAAGATTATCCGGTCTCTTAAGACAAGGATACTGGACCATTTTGAAATTTGTCCCTAAATAACCGTCAAAAGTCCGGTTCGCGTTCGAGCCAACCCCCATCGGCTGAATAAGAATTCCATTCTTCCAACCCTTGAATCGATAATCCTGATATTTGCTGTAAGGGACAGTCTCAATGTCCACCTGGATCCCCACCACCGATAACATCGCCTGGATGGCGACAATCGAATCCTTGTCCGTGCCAAAGGCCATGGGGATAATCCTGGTTTTGAAGCCCTTTGAAAATCCCGCCTCTTTTAATAATTGTCTCGCCTTTTCCGGATCATACCGGCGACCTGGAATATTCGGGTTATACCCCTCATTAAACTTGGGGATGAACTGGTAGAGAGGTGTCCAGAAACCAAAGCCCCTTGCTCTTACGATCGCTTCGCGATCAATGGCATAATCAACAGCCTCCCGCACTTTCTTATTGGAGAAGGGAGAATCGGGATTCCCGCTGTCGGAAACCATCCCAACAAGACCCGTATCCGCGACCGCAATCTTATACCCCTTATCTCTAAAATCCGCGGCCATCTTTCCTGTGTCAAGGCCCAACACATCAAACTGCCCTGATTCTAAGGAGGCCTGCTGAGTCATGGAATCCCTGATGTAATGGAGTTCCAAACCATCAAGGTAAGGTAAACCCTTATTCCAGTAATTATCATTTCGCTTAAATTTGGTTACCACATCGCGTTGAAAACTCTCAAAAACAAATGGCCCCGTTCCCACGGGATGCCACAAGGCCCATTCCTTTCCGTTCTTCTCGTAGGATTCCCTGGAGATCACGATGCCACCGTAATTTGAAAAACTTGATAAAATATTATTGTCATAACTCTTTAGATTGATCCGGACTGTATAATCATCAAGCGCTTCCACGGATGACCACTTACTGGTTCCGGCCACCTTTGCATTCATTTTTTGCCGGTAATTCCACACGACCACGTCCGCGTTTAAATCAGAACCATCATGAAATTTTACACCCTTTCTCAATGTAAATGTTATTGAAGATAGATCATCCGCAATCTTCCATTCAGTTGCCAGCATAGGGAAAAACTCCCCCTTAAGGTTCTGCTTGAGCATGGACTCAAGAACAGGCACCGTAACCTGAACACTACTCCCGGCAGGTATTTCCCATGGCACGCCGATTGATTTGGTCGGGCCGGCCCGCTCAATGTTTTTTAGGACTCCTCCATACTGGGGTTCTTCTGCGGCTGCCACATTTAAGGTGGGCGCCACCAGCAGTAGGGAAACCATAACCAGGGATAAAAACAAAAAACCAACCTGTAAAACGTTTTTCATTTTCATAATATTCCTCCTTCTGCTAAATAAACATCCTGTTAGGTCTTAGATACAACATTGCCCCTTTTGCTATGAACCTTCGTCTAATGTCCATCCAGAAATGCTTTATTTCTGGATGGAGCTTTCAGCGGTCAGCAGTCAGCCAAGTCTTTGTTTTTAAGGTCTTTTGCTGATAGCTGAATGCTGATAGCTGATAGCGCGAATCCAAAAACGTTCGTTTATGGATGAGCAATAGTCAAAGACGCCCTTTACGAGATGCCTTATATAAATGATCTTTAATGACTATTTTTCATTATCCTTTGCACCAAAAATGATACCATCCTTTGTATATTTTTTAGTCATGGAGATGGCGAGAAACAGCAGGGGTCTGTCAACTCTTGTCACCCTCAAGGGGCAATGCCTCAACCCGCCGGGGATCCAGATGAGACAACTTTTATTGAGAATGTATTTCTCATCCTCCATCCAGAATTCCACTTCACCCCCAAGGTCATGGGGATTTTCCGGGTCATTTCCAATAAAGCCCAATATTTCATCGAAATCATGTACATGAGAGGGTGATCCCTCTTTTTCCGTGTCCTTCCAGTACCAGGACAATATGACACTTGATGCCCCTTCCATGATTTCATCTTCAAGCCATAAGATACGCGTTGCCCTTTTATTGTATTCCTCCTCCCTGTATTGAACTTTCTCAGGTACTATCAAGTCGGTAAGGATATACTTCTCATATTTTCGTTCAGTCATCTTTTCTCACCCTCCTCATTTCATTTTTCTTTGCATGACATCCCCCGGGGCGATGAAGTGAATGCCCATCATACTCATGGTCTTATCCGCGCTTTTGCTACATACTTGCGCCAATTCCAGGAGAACTTTACCCGCGATAGTCTCATCCCAGAACCAGTCCTTGATACCCTGGCTTGATGCATTCTCCTGTCCCGGCTGAGCTGTCACGCCTTCAACGTAGTAGGCCTTTAGATCCTCCACTGCTAATTTCAGCGCATATATGATCCCGATGTCATCACGCGGGTTCTCAGGTTCCTTCCCTTCGATAAAGGAATAGAGAAAATCACCGAGCTTTTCAGGTGCAATCTTGCTTGCACCGATAGTAGTTCGACCGCGTTTTGACAGGGCCATATCATACCAGGGACGAATGGACATAATCTCTCTGTAAAAGGCCTTTTTGATCCCGTCTTCTTCGGGATTCGAAACCTCATCTTCGTCGAGGGATACAGGACAGGACATAACCGTTGCTTCACCAAAATCCGGTACGTCTTCAGGAAAGTCGACCAAGACGGGACCTTCCGGGAGTTCCAGAAGACCTAATAGAGAGAGGAGAACTCTGTTCTGAAAGGCCGGGTCATCCGGCACACCGAGGGGACGACCGAATTCAAAAGGTACCCACAGGGCTCGGGGAGGTTTGATAACCTCCGTATGGGCTCGGACAAGGCTTATACCCGCAGTGGGTATACCTTCTTTTTCGATAAAATGTGAGAGCATGCCTCCGGCACGCGTACATCCTGGTCAGACAGGAAACAGGAGGGCCGCGTCTACATTATCTTTTTTAAGAAAAGCGGCTATCTCTTTTGCAGCCACCTCTGAGGGGCCTATGGAGAGGGGAGTTCCGAAAGAGTAGTGATGGGCTGCGAGACTGCCGATAATACCTTCCTCGACCAATTCGCGGAGACGGTCGATCGGAAAGACGATATTACAGTCCTGATGGAAACCGCTTCTATCAAAACTTGTAGCGAGATGAGACATAACCAGGTCTTTTGTCGAAACATCACCGGGAATAACCCTGTAAATGTCTGCCTGATCAAAGTGAAACGGCCGGTCATTCCGGGTGTGCACGCCGGCCGTGGTGATCATAGCCACGCGCCGCTGATTAAGTGGTGGTCCGCTGATAAAAGGACTATCATCAAAGGAAGGACAATCCTGACTCAAAAGGTAGTTTCTCGCGGCCTCGCTTAATGTAACCATACGTACCATGGGTTTCTCACGCCATCGATTCAAGCTTATAAAAAAGAGTTATTAAACATAATAACATTCTATTGAGTTACGCTGGAACCAGCCAGAAAGACCACATCAATATTAAAAATTTCTCCGTTGCTTTGATTCAGAATGATATGATAGTATAAATTAGTCAAATTAATTATATTTATTATTTTAATTAGAGACGCTAATTTAAATGGAATGGCAGCAGATTATAGGTTTTTATCATGTCGCGAGATTGGAGAGCTTTACCAAGGCGGCAAATGTCACCTATAGAACCCAGTCCGCCCTCAGCCAGCAGATCAAGGCACTTGAAAATGAATTGGACTGCCATCTTTTTGAAAGGATAGGTAAGCGCGGTCTGAAATTAACACTGGAAGGAGAGAGATTTCTGGAATTCTCATCAAATCTGCTGGAAAACCATGATAGATTAATCGAAGACTTAAATGAAATAAAAGGTCTTCAGGTCGGACGATTACGGATCGCCGCTCAATTTGCTGCCCTTTATTTTCTACTCCCTGAAGTTGTAAAAACGTATATCGCCCGTTATCCGAGTGTCGAGCTGATCATCTATGACCGATCACTGCGTGACATTGC
>CAYTUL010000030.1:0-15465 GCA_964441135.1 uncultured Desulfobacteraceae bacterium
TTTAGTCCGGGTAATTGAGGAAGAAGCCCTCTGCCCGCCTCGTCTACCTTAATTCGTAAAACTTGCACATAAACGAGTTCGTCTCTTCAAAGAGATCCCCGCAGACCATTGAGTAAATTGGTATGCAATATCCTAACAGGACATTGCTGGTGAGGAAAAAAATTGAATTCGAACCGTTCGCTAACATTCATCTAACACTGGAAAAATAGAAACAATATATCCAATGATTGAATGGTTACAATGATTGGACGTGTGAATAAATTCATTTAAGAAATAAAGGAGGAGAGATGTTATGAGAAAGGTATGTTTATCCATTTTCGTCACATTATTTGCCCTGGCAACCTATGGAAGCGCTTACGCCGCAGCCGGCAGGGATTACATCAGCATTGTGGGTTCATCGACCGTTTACCCTTTTGCCACGGTTGTTGCCGAAAAGTTCGGGAAAACAACGAGCTTTAAGACCCCGAAAATCGAATCAACCGGTTCAGGCGGAGGCTTTAAGTTATTCAGCGCCGGTGTGGGGGTAGAGCACCCGGATATAAGCAATGCGTCACGCCGGATTAAGCAATCAGAGTTTGATAAATGCAGGAAAAATGGTGTTACCGATATCGTCGAAGTAAAAATCGGTTATGACGGGATAGTATTGGCGAATTCGAAAAACGCCGCACCCCTGAAGCTTACGCGTAAGGATATCTTTTTAGCCTTAGCCAAGGATGTTCCGGACCCGAAGGGCGGCGAGAAATTAGTCCCCAATCCCTACAAGACCTGGCAAGATGTCAACCCTTCACTGCCTGATGTGAAAATAGAGGTCCTGGGGCCGCCTCCAACGTCCGGTACCCGCGACGCCTTTGTGGAGCTGGCCATGGAAGGCGGGGCCAAGAAATTCTATTTTATCAAGGATATGAAAAAGAAAGATTCCAAAATGTATAAGGCAACGTGCCATACCATCCGGGAGGACGGCGCCTATATTGAGGCAGGGGAGAATGATAATCTTATCGTTCAGAAACTTGAAGCAAATCCCGATGCCGTGGGGATCTTTGGTTTCAGCTTCCTGGATCAAAACATGGATATGATCCAGGGGTCATTCGTTGACGGCGTGGAGCCTACATTTGAGAATATCGCCGATGCCAAGTATCCGGTCTCAAGACCCCTTTTCTTTTATGTCAAGAAGGCCCATGTGGATGTAATTCCCGGGATGAAGGAATATCTGGATGAGTTTACCAGCGAAAAGGCCTGGGGGCCGGATGGATATTTGAGTGATAAGGGTCTTATAGCGATGCCGGATAAAGAGAGAGAAAAATATCGGAAGGTTGTTATCAACATGGAGACGTTAAAGGCATTAAAATAATCTACATCAAGCCTTGCTTTGCCCTCCGGGACAAGGAGAACAAGGAAGGTGATCTCCGTGCCCTCGGGAAACGGGTTTCACGGGGGAATGGACATTTTCCTGTAAGATTATTATATTAGAGTGAAAATAACATGGCCGCATTTGTTCCATTCATAGAAACGAAGGTTCCAGGATTTCAAGAGATTCCATTGGAAGAGAATCCCCAGGAAAATGTCAAGACCGAAGAGGGAAGGGTCCTGGTTCACCGTGAAAATCGCGAAACCGTCGGGGATATCACCGTAAAGGATTCCCGCATGACCTGCCGGCATGTGGATGTCTATTATGGGGAGACCCATGCGATAAAAAATATATCCCTGGATATCGGGCGGTACGAGGTCCTCGCGATGATCGGACCGTCCGGTTGCGGGAAATCCACGTTTATCCGATGTCTGAATCGAATGAACGACACCATTGAGGGTTGCAGGATAAGCGGGGAAATCCTATTAGACGGAGTAAACATATACGATAAAAATGTGGACGTGGTTCCCCTGAGGGCCCAGGTCGGCATGGTCTTCCAGAAACCGAATCCCTTTCCAAAGTCCATCTATGATAATATTGCTTATGGCCCGCGAATTCACGGGCTCGCCCGGAATAATACCGAGTTAGATGAAATCGTTGAAACTTCACTGACCAGGGCCGGGCTATGGGATGAGGTCAAGGATATACTGGGTCGTCCCGGCACCAGCCTCTCGGGCGGGCAGCAACAACGGTTGTGTATCGCGCGGGCGATTGCGGTGAATCCTGAGATTATTCTGATGGATGAACCCTGTTCGGCCCTGGATCCGATTGCCACGGCGGTTATTGAAGATTTGATTGATGAGCTGCACAGAGAGTATACGATCGTTATCGTAACGCACTCCATGCAGCAGGCGGCCCGGGTTTCCCAGAGAACCGCCTACTTTCATCTGGGTGATCTGATTGAGGTAGGAGCCACGTCCCGGATTTTTACGAGGCCTAATCACCAGTTAACCCAGGACTATATTACCGGACGCTTTGGCTAAAGAATAGGCACAAAATGACCAAGCTTTTTAACAGAGAACTTGAAAAATTAAAGAAATCGATCCTTTCACTCGGCGCTATCGTGGAAGAGGCCGTTCGAATGGCAATCAAGGCCATTGAACTGCGGGACGCGGAAATCGCAAAAAAGATCATTGTCGACGATCGCAGAATTGATGAGATAGAAGTAGAAATAGAAGAAGAATGCCTGAAAATCCTGGCTCTTCATCAGCCCGTAGCCGTGGATCTCAGGTTTATTACCGTCGTGATCAAGATAAATAATGATCTGGAGAGAATAGGAGATGAAGCGGTTAATATCGCCGAACGGGTGGAGAGCCTGGCAAAAAGAAAAGGCGCGGGCTTCACCTTTGATTATACCGACATGGCGGAAAAGGCGGAAGCCATGCTTAAAATGAGCCTGGATGCCCTGGTAAACCTGGATATCAATCTTGCCTTCAATGTGCTCGTAAAAGATGAGGAAGTCGATGAGATACTTGCGGAGGTTTACAACCAGACCAAACAGGCTATCCGTGAAAACGCGGATGATGTGGCTTTTTTAATAAACCAGTATTTGATTTCCCGCCACCTGGAGAGGATAGCCGATCATGCCACCAATATCGCAGAAGATGTTATTTATATGATCGACGGTGAGATTCATCGTCATAAGAAACCTTAGTAATAAGGCAATAAGAGTTACCACCTTCCTTCCAAAAAACCTGAAAAATCCGGTCTTTCCTATATCTCTTTTTCCTTCATAACCAAAACCCCTCTTTAAAAGTCAGGTTGATCCGAATACCGAATCCCGACCGATAAAACAAAAGTACGGCTCCGCGTACATATATTATTGAGGTTTAACATTTTTTTAATAAGCTCCTAACTTTTTCCGCGTATTAAAGAGAAGGTCCAAAATAGGATCATTTAAAGATCCGACCTCGTTTATGGGCAAGTTTTCCGCATTTTTGAATCGTCGCTTTTTAGAACGATACAGGGAGGATATCGAATGCAAGGTCTCTTACGGAAAGAGAACCGGCCCAGGATAATGGAGCCCCATGAGCATGGAACAGGGCACGAGGTCCCGATTATCGATAATGTCACAGCCCAAGGAGCCGGAGTGAAGGAAAAAGAAAGGACTTTTCAGGATAACAGGGGTGACGCACGGCCTGTTCATGAGGATCTCCTGGACATGGTGAAGATCCTTTCCCATGATATCAGGAGTCCGCTCGTCACAATAACGGCGGCCCTGAGGCTGCTGAAAAAAGGCGCCTATGGGCAAGTGAACGGGGTTGTGTCGGATGAGCTTGAGAATCTGTCCAACATCGTTATTCAAACTATCGGGACCCTGGAGGATTTTCTGGGAAAGGCCCTTTCAATAAGTTGTGATCTCGATTCGCCCCGTGAACGCCTGCTTTTAAAAAGGGATGTCGTGGAACCGGTAATGGATGAATTTTCAGGGGATTTTAAAAAAAATGGAACAATCATTGAATACAGGCTATCCTCCATCTCCTTTGGAGATTTTCCCATACAGGGAAACCTGTTTTTATTGAGATCGGTTTTCAGGAACCTGATCAAAAACGCCCTGAACCATGGAAAAAGGGATTGTAAAATCATCATAGGCCTAAAGGATCAAGGCTCTATCATAGGCATAGACGTCTTTAACAGCGGAAGGCCCATACCTCCGGAATTACGCGAGATGCTTTTTCAAAAGTTCAATAAAATGAAGAAGGGAACATGCGGGGTGCCCGAAGGAATGGGAATGGGGCTGTACCTGGTCAAGGAGATCCTGCAAAGTCACGGGGGCAATATCCGGTATGAAGCCGAAACAGAGGGCTCCCACTTCATTTTTACGCTCCCGTGCATGGGTAAAATAGAGTCCCTTCCCGGAGGGTCCTGTGGATAAGGGGATTCCTGAGGAGAAATGAGATTCAGCTTCGTGCTATTAACCTCAGGCTGTTTTCTTCCTGTTAGAAAAGGGGTCCCGGGTTCATCCGGTTTCATATCTAATGCTTTTCTAATTTAATTTTCATCTTTCCCAAACATGCAGGTTGCAGAAATTACCGGAAAAGAACACCGGTTTTTTAGAGAGGAGGTGGTTGCGTACAAGATCAGGAGGAAAAAGAATAGGGGTTATTTTTAATTCATCAATTAAAAAAAGGAGAATGAATTATCATGAAAAAGAATGGATTAATGATGGTTATAGTGTGCATCCTGTTTATTACCTTGGGTTCCGGGAATGTTCGGGCAGGAGAAGTGGATATCCTTATCAAAAAACTGGTTGAGAAGAGGATATTGACGCGGACAGAGGCCTCTCAGCTCATGGACGAGATGCAAAAGGAGATGTCCAGGCAAAAAGAAGAGATGAAGCAGGTGGCAAAGGAAGCCGCGAAAGAAGAAGCGAAAGGTGGGGCGGTCAAGCTTCCTTCCTGGGTAGAAAACACAAAGTTTAAGGGAGATTTCAGGCTGCGTTATCAGAAGGAGGATACGGAGAACGATGGGAACGTTGCTCGAAAAAGGTCCCGAATTCGGCTCCGCGCGGGCGTGGAATCCAAGGTGAGTGACCAGTGGAAGGCCGGTTTCGGCTTGGCCACGGGCGGCACGGATCCCAGGTCTACCAACCAGACCTTAGATAACACCTTTGAGACACCCGATATCAGGCTGGACTATGCCTATGCGCAATATAAACTGAATAAAATGTTTGATGTCTCCGGTGGCAAAATAAAAAATCCTTTCTGGGGAACAAAGGATCTTCTGTGGGATGGAGACATAAGGCCCGATGGAATAGCGGCTGGAATAGAGTCGGAAATTTCTCCGGATTTGGAGTTCTTTGCTACTCCCGTATACTTTATCCTGGAAGAATTTGCAAACACCAGCAAGGATCCTGCCATGATGGCGATTCAGCCGGGGATCAACTGGAAGATAAATAAAAGCGTCTCCTTGAAACTTGCCGGAACCTATTATAATTTTATTGACGTAAAAGGAAGTGACATGTCCATACACAGTGCCGGAACGAATTCCAGGGATAATGCCAATAAATGGGTTTATGACTACGATTCCATAGCCGCGGATGCGGAGCTGGGAGTGAAGGTCTCCGGAATGGTCCCCTATTTTGGTCTTTTCGGACAGTATGTCGTATCCAACGCGGATGACAGCCAGGACATGGACGGATACAAGGATAACAAGGGATGGCTTGCCGGTTTTAAGGTAGGCCATAAGAGTGTCAAGGACTTGGGCCACTGGCAGTTCAAGTATAATTACAGAAAGTTAGAAAAGGACGCCTGGCCGGATTGGCTGCCGGATAGTGATTTTTACGGCGGTGCCACAGGGGTTAAGGGCAGTGAGTTTGAACTTGCCCTGGGAGTATATAAGAATGTGACCTTCGGGGTTGACTATTATATGACAGAACCCATCAGGCTCGCGCCCGGCGCCTTGTCAATGGACCAGGACCTTCTCCAGTTGGACCTGGTCGTCAAGTTTTAAGTACCTTCCATTGCAACCGCCCGTCCTTCTATTCAGGATGGGCGGGGTAATCCACTACCCCTCCCTTCACTCAGTCAATCTGATTTTTGCCCAGGCGGCTTTACTGAGTTTTTCTAAATCCCATTCACCGGTATCGACCGATTTCGCTATCATATTGGCGACATCCGGGTATTCTATAGGGGGAATCCGGGGTCCTGTTAAGAATCGCAAGACCGTGTCTCGATCCAGTTCCTCCATGACCGTTCCGAGCTCCAAAATGCGGACGGCCATGGCATTCGAGACCTGTTCCATCTGGCGGGCCAGGGGTTTCACAAGGACCTTTTTGCCGAGGTAAAGGGCTTCGCTTACCAGCTCAAAACCTGCGTTTGTGATCACGCCGTCACATTCCTTGAGATCCTGCAGAAATCCCTTCCGGGAGTAGGGACGGAAATGGAGATGATTTTCTACATCCGGTTTGGAAACAGCTTTGTGATAGATATGGAAATGGTGGGATCCTATGGGCCGTAACAGGGAGAGGATATCCGTGATCTCTTCAAAAGGGAGATAGACAAGGATCTTGTCCTCGTATAGTGTACTGGCGTCATCTCTTATCCTGGGCACGATAGGTGGCAGGATCGGTTGATTAAAGTGATGCCAGTGAAGGCCAAGGGGATAATCTGCAGGCGCAAAGTTCTTTAATATGAACCTCGCGAGGGGGTTCCCCCCGGCCATGGGGATCCCATAGAGGAAGGCGTATTGATGGCCTACACCGATGGACGGGATATTTCGCCATCTGGCGATCCGGGCCGTAACCGGCTCGAAGTCCGTAATCACCAGATCATGTTCGGATACGTCAAAGGAGAGGATGTCTTTAATATATTTTAGAAGATTCAGATTTACGGCCGTCCGAAAATATTGAATCCTGCCCCGATAGGTGGAAAATGTAAGACCTTTGAGGGTCATGTAAGGGTGAAAAGCCTCCATATCCCACAACAGGGAAGGATCACGGCCACTTAGAATGACCTGGACATGATGGCCGAGGGCTTTCAGATTTCTAACGATTTCTCTTGAACGGCTGATATGTCCATTTCCCGTGGCCTGTATCCCATACAGGATATTCATTGGGGTATCCCTTCAAAGGAGCTGACCGGCAAGCTGGATTCCTGTCAGGCCGCTGAGTATTCCCACAGCCATCCCCGCTAATATGTCCGTTGGATAATGCACACCCAGATAGATCCTCGACATACCGACGAGGGTAGCCCAGATAAAGGAGGGAAAAATCAGAACTGGATAGGAATGGCTCATTAGGACGGCCACAAGAAAGGCGGCTGCAGTATGACCCGAAGGAAGGCTGAATCTGTCACTCGGATAGACACGATTATGAACCATAGCGAGGACTTCAAAGGGACGGGTCCTTTTTATGCCGTGTTTGATTATTCTACAGGCGGGGAGCTCTATTGCAAAGGCCGCGACACCCGATAGGAGGAAGGAGATCGCAATATCATAGTTTAGCAGGAATAGAATGATCGGTATGATCGGATAATAATAGCCGTTCGCGCTATGGGATATCCATGGAAACAGGATGGAAAAAATTTTATTTCCATCTAATTTACAAATATTCGATAAACAGATATTATCCAGGCTATTCAGGTTTTCAGCGAACTTCACATCAATTATTCCTTGTCTGTAATGAGTAATATGGGTATAGGACATTAGTTTTTTATTAGGGATCGGTTCTTTTTGGATTAGAAAAATTAAGATGTGCTCATCCATAAACTATCATTTATGGATTCGCGCTATTAGCATTCAGTATTCAGCTATCAGCAAAAGATTATAAAAACAAAAATTTAGCTGACTGCTGACCACTGACGGCTGAAAGCTCCATCCAGAAATTGTCTGTTTCTGGATGGATACTAAGATATACAGGAAAAGAGGCGGCGAAGGAACAGGCTTTAGGTTTAGGGCGCGTGAACCCGGTGAATGAAGCGGATAGGGAAGTACGTCCCGCTAATGAAGTGAACGGCGCACCGCGAAAGATAGACTTTTTACGGATCCGTCAAAGTATAGGTCGTGTCCGGTGTTTGTTGTTAGTGGTCCGTTATATCAGTGATTTAAGTACCTTATGTAACAGGGTTGTTTGAACTGTAATTCATCGCAACTAACTGAAAAAGGAGCCGTTTTAATCCTGGATACAGACAACTGACAACAAACAACGGACACTTCTAAAGTATACGGGGAGAATTGAAATGGCAACGATTCAACCAAAAGGTGAGAAGGTCAGGCAGGCCGTGAAATGGATATCCGGAGAGCTAATGGAAGATGAAAGCAGGAAAATATCTCTTCTTATCCAGGACGCGGCGTCAAGATTCAACCTGTCTCCATTAGAAGAAGAGTTTTTAATCTGTTTCTATCAGCAAAAAACGGATCTGAGTGATAATCTTTAGATATTATGGATAATGTCTTCCTCTTTCATTCTGTTGCGGATGAACCTTGAAATAACGAAGAAAAGCCAAAGGCAGATAATTATTGCAAAAGCCCCTCCGAGAACCGGAACCCAAAATCCATCTTGTTGCATGTGGTTTAGTCCGATATTGATGGAGATTAGGGAGATAAAAATAATAAAGGCTAAAAGAATGCCTACCACGATGAGCAGGATCCAGAGACTTACGTTTTTCAGAGAAACCGGGTCATCCATAATAGATCATTGAAGCGTGTCCTTTATTTTTCCCTCAAAGAAATTTACTTGATTTTTAACCTTATTATCGGTCTTTATTTTCCGTTCAATGACCTCGGTTGAATAGAGGACCGTGGAATGATTTCGGTTTATGGATCGTCCTATATCTTCCAGGGTCGCGTCCGTGTGTTTCCGACAGAGGTAGACATATATATTTCTTGGATAGGAATGGATCTTTTTCCTGGACTTTGATCGAAGCAAAACGGAATCAACCTTGAAATACTGGCAGATTAATTCCTTAAGGTTTTCGATGGAAATCTGGTTTTGATCGTGAACATGACATTTGATTACCTCTTTCGCGAGGTCAAGGTCAATCCGGGCATTGAGTAATTCGGTTTTCGCCCTGAGGCACCTGAGGGCGCTTTCAATCTGGCGGATATCGCGAGTGAGATGTTTTGCAAAGAGGTGGGTGATATCCTCGGACAGGCTCATATTATGTTCGGAAGATTTTTTTTCGATTATTTTTACCCGGGTATCATAATCCGGTTTTGAGAGCGGAGCGATGATTCCCGAGGTGAGCCGGGACGCGAGCGTCTTTGACATGTTCGGAATATCCTTGGGTAAAAGGGAACTGGTAAATATGATCTTTTTTTTATCATCAGCCAGGATATCCAGGGTATATTCCAGTTCACGCTGGGTTTTTTCCTTACCGCTCAGAAAGTGGACCTCCTCCAGGAGCAGGACATCACAGGAACGACGGTATCTGTTCTTAAACTCGTCGATTCGATTATTTTTCAGGGCAAAGATCATCTCATTAATGAAATCCTCTGCGGTAATATAGTAGGCTTTGATATCCGGATCATTTGCCAACAGGGCATGACCGATAGCCTGGGAGAGATGGCTTTTTCCGAGACCGGTACTTGCAAGCATAAAAAGGGAGTTATAGCACCAGGCCCCTCCCATGGCCAAGGCCTTTGAAGCGGAATAGGCAAACTCATTACACTTGCCTACAACAAACCGGTCAAAGGTGAATTCCTTGTGAAATTTTCTCCGGACATTTCCTCTTGTCACGGGGATGTTTGGGAAGGCTAATTGCCTGGACTCTTTGAATAAATCAGGTATGGGCTTCCTCTTTTCAGGGGCCGCCACCTTGAGCACCAGCCTGTGGTTCTTATTTCCCATGTCATCGAGTTTTTCTTTCATCATGTCCATATAGTGCTCCCTAACCCATTCAAGGGAAAATTTGTTGGGGCACCCGAGGACGAGGGAATCATCCTTTTCATCTAAAAGGGTGATGGGATTGATCCACAAGGAAAAGCTGTTTTCTGAAAGACTATTTTTTATGTGGCCTTTTACTTCTTCCCAAATGGCGCTCATGATTAGCTCCAAAAATCCTGAATAATAGTGTCACAGCCCTCTCTAATATGTCACCATTGATCTGGCCAATCTTTATCTATAAAACCATTCAAAGTGTCAAAAGGAATACGTAAAGGGTATTATTTAGCTAATCCGGCTTTTCTCGACAGGTTATAACTGTCCGGGAAAACGTAAAAAATTTTGAGAAGGGGCATAAGGCCCGGTTAAAAGTGGCATTTTCCCGGATCTGATTTTTTCTTTTAATTCAAAAGCTTCTCCTGATTCAGCCTTAAGTGTATAATTGTATCCACAATTAGGAATCTCGGATTTTCTCTTTTTTTTATTATATTTCTTCGTTTTTCAAATTTTTTCCTTCAATTTTCAAATTTTCTTTTATTAGAGAATCATTAGGATTTCAGGTAAGGTTTTTGCATTCAAGAGAACATGCTTTTAAGTCAAGAGGTTAATGATTTTGCCATGGTGTTTGGGCGCACAATTCCCTAAGGAATAGAAAAATATTTTCATAAAAAAACATAGAGGAAGTCCATAAAATTATAAATTAAGCATATTCATCCGCTCGATAGTGATGGTAAAATGCCGCGTCGGGTCCACACACATTCTCCCGTGCCTTTCATCATACCCGTGCGAGCGGTGATAAAGAATAAGGAGATATCCAGCCAAAACATCGATTTTAAATAGGTAAATGTCTGAAATCTCTAATAAGTTCAGCCCGTTCAGGCCTACCCATTGCCTCATAGCATTTTTCTTCTATTTCAAAAGGAAAGTCCGGAACGGATAAATCATTTAACAGGATCCGTTCACTTATTGTTTCACGACCCAGCATCTTAAAATACACCCCTTTGCAGTTTTCGGCAGAAAAATGAATCTGCCTGCCTGCAAGCCTGAACCTGAATTGCTCTCCATGGCCATTCCCAAGCTCTCTCTCATCGCAGAACGGCCTAAAGTCATGAAAAAGGTCTTTCGCTATCGCTGCGTCCCTCGCATGGATCAAGAAATCGATATCTTTCGGATCCCTTCCGATATTCACATTTCTCAAAAGCAATCCCGTACTGCCGATAAGATACCACGTTATCCCCGAGGCCCTTAACCTCTTGGCAACCTGTACCACCAATTCCCTATAGATGTTATCCATAATCCCTTTCATTCCTCTAAACATATAAAAGCCAGCAAAAAACCCCCCGGGCGAGCCTTTCTTCTAAGGACGCCGGGGGGCACCTGCAAGAGGCACTCCACTACAGCAGAATGTTCCGCTTATAGGGTTGCCTATCAAGGAGATCCGGAGTCAAGGATAAATCTAAAGGAATGATGTTAGATAGACATTCATATCGGATAATTTTTTTATAAAAACACTATAGCCGCCTTGCTCCCAGCTCGGCGACAGGGGAGCGTTCACCCTTCCTCAGGAGGATATGCCCTGTCAGGATCTCTCCTTTTAATTTTTCCACTACATAGCTGAGGCCGTTACTACACGCATCCAGATAGGGATGGTCGATCTGCTCCGGATCCCCGGTAAATACGATCTTTGTACCTTCACCCACCCGTGCAATAAGGGTCTTTATCATAAAATTATAAATTGACCATATTCATAGGCGCTGGTATGATTTTGGAATGAAAAAGACGGGAAAAATAGAGATCGCCATCCTTGCCGGGGGCTGGTCGGGGGAAAGGGATATTTCCATCGGGAGCGGGAAGGCGGTCCATGGAGCATTGGATCCGGAAAAATACAATGTGGTCTGGTATGACCCCTTACATGACCTCCAGTCCCTCATCCGGGATCGGGAGAACATTGACCTTGCCTTTATCCTGCTTCACGGGAAATCCGGAGAGGACGGCCGGATACAGGGATTTCTCGACATCATGAAAATACCCTATGTGGGGT
Organism: uncultured Desulfobacteraceae bacterium; assembly: GCA_964441135.1. Classification (GTDB taxonomy): domain Bacteria; phylum Desulfobacterota; class DSM-4660; order Desulfatiglandales; family HGW-15; genus CAYTUL01. Next base: position 11,767 of record CAYTUL010000030.1, read on the forward strand.
CGGGCGTATTAGCCAGCGCCCTCTCCTTTCACAAGAGAATCGCCAAGGATCTCTATAGGCGCGCAGGACTGAATGTTATAGACGATATCATGCTTTCCAGGGGGGAACATTTCTCTGTTGATCGGATAATAGAGGCCATCGGCCCTTTAACCGTAGTGAAACCCGTCGCGGAAGGTTCCAGCCTCGGTGTATCCATATGCAGGAGCCGTGAAGAACTCCTGAATGCCATTGAGCTCGCTTTTCAGTATGACCGGGAGATCATGGTGGAATGCTATATGGATGGCCGGGAGGTTACCTGCTGTGTTATCGGCAATGAGGAGCTTGAGACCCTGCCCCTCGTGGAAATAGTCCCGGAGAAGGGCCATGTTTTTTTCGACTATGAGGCCAAATATATCCCCGGGATGACCGATGAGATATGCCCTGCGAATCTCCCGGACTATATGAAGTCAGAGGTTGAGGACTGCGGGAAAAGGGCGCATCAAGCCCTGAAATGCCGTGTCTGGAGCAGGACCGATATGATCATTAAGGATGAAAGGGTCTTTGTTTTGGAGACCAACACGGTTCCGGGAATGACCGAAAACAGTCTCGTGCCCCTTGCCGCCAGGGCGGCCGGAATGACGCTCTCGCAGCTCCTTGATCGCCTAATCGCATTATCCCTTCAGAACAAGCGGCGCTCCTGAAGAAAGAAGATCTATATCAATAGGCATGAAAAAATCCTGGCTGACAGGCTCGGTGTAGTATAAGCTACTGAAAATATTAATAAAAATGTAACTGATCGAGAATCAATTCACAAAACAGGAATTGTCCAGGCCTCCCGCCAGTCATGTCGAAAAGACGCCATAATCCGTACTTGCAAATAACAGCTATACATCATATAGCGTACTCATTTTTTGGAAGAACTGCATATCGCTCTAACTCCAGTTCTTTTCGAGGGAATCGCCCTTTGGAGGCGAACCCGGTCTCCAGAAATGGGAACATTTTTTTATCAGTCTTTCGCCCCGGAAAAGAGGTTACTGAGGCCTCAAGCGTTGAAAGAGGACTAAAAAGCTCTAAGAAATGTTCCACGTGAAACATGCATTTTCCTTTTCAAACAGCGGTGAATATGCTATCAGCTTATCCGGAGTGAATAAGGAACCATGGGGCGGATCATTTCCGTATCAAATCAGAAGGGCGGGGTTGGAAAAACAACGACGGCAGTAAATCTTTCGGCCTCTATTGTGGCGGCGGGAAAAAGATGCCTGCTTATTGACTGCGATCCCCAGGGTAATGCAACTACCGGATTGGGAAAAGATAAAAACGATCTGAAATCGGGCCTTTATGACTTCTTATTTGGCTCGGAAACGGGGGAGGAAGCCATTGTTGAGACCAAAATGCAGGGTCTCTTTCTCATGGGCTCAACGGGTGATTTGATCGGTGCCGAAGTGGAAATGGTTATGGAGGACGGTCGTGAATTTCTGTTAAAAAATAAGATCCTATCCCTTAAGAACAGATTCGATTATATCTTCCTTGATTGTCCCCCTTCCCTTGGATTTCTGACCCTAAACGCGATCACGGCGGCGGATTATGTACTTGTTCCCCTGCAGTGCGAATATTACGCCCTTGAAGGCCTCGGGGAGCTGTTAAAAACCCTCAAGGCCGTTAAAAAGGGTCTGAATCCTTCATTGAAGGTGATCGGTATCCTGTTGACGATGTTTGACTCGCGAAATAATCTCTCTTCTCAGGTGGAGGAAGAGGTCAGGAGGCATTTTAAAGGGACTGTTTTCAGTACAATTATTCCTCGAAACGTCCGGTTAAGCGAGGCGCCCAGCTATGGGCAACCCATAATCATCTATGACGAAAAGTCCAAGGGGGCCATGAGCTATTTGAACCTGGCAGAGGAACTGATTAAACGGGGGGGTGACTATGGCTAAGCGAAAGGCGCTGGGCAAGGGATTATCCGCCCTGATTCCCGGGGCGGACGAGAATGATATGGAACGAGAAGGATACTTTCAATGCCCGATTGAATCGATTGAACCAAATCCCCTTCAGCCCCGCCAGGATTTTAAGGACTCCAGTATCGAGGAGCTGGTCAATTCCATCAAGGAAAAGGGAGTGATCACCCCTATCCTGGTCAGCAGGACGGAACAGGGCTATAGGCTCATCGCAGGGGAACGCCGGTGGAGAGCCGCTCAGAAGGCCGGACTCAGGAGGGTACCTGTAGTGGTAAGGGAAACAACCCCGATCGAATCTCTCGAACTGGCCCTGATCGAGAATATTCACAGGAAGGACCTGAATCCCTTGGAGGAGGCACTCGCCTACAGGAGATGGCTGGAAGATACAAAGGGGACCCAGGAAAACCTCGCCCTGCGGATCGGCAAGGACAGGTCTACCATCACCAACATGCTGAGATTATTAAACCTCCCGGATATCATCAAGAAGGACCTGCTGGATGGGCGGTTAACCATGGGCCACGCACGTGTCCTGGCAGGTCTCAAGAGTGAAGGCGAACAGAAGAGGATACGGGATATTATTATCGAAAAAGAACTTTCAGTTCGTCAGGCCGAGGATCTTTTGAGAAAAAAAGAAACGGGTAAAAAACAGATAAAAAAGGATAAAGACCTGGAATATTATATTCAATCCCTCGCGGAAGGCCTGAAACGCTCTTTGGGGACGAAAGTTGAGATTAAGAAACGCGGAAAAAGAGGAACGATTGCTATTTATTTCTATTCTGACGAGGAATTGGATCGTCTTCTCGAAATTCTTACCTGATGGCCCTTTTTCTCCATCGATTTTCCTTTCCCTCTATCAGCCTTTTAATATTATCTTTGTGCTTCAGGCAGATCATGGCCGCCATGATCAGGGATACGATAGCTGGATCTTTTGATTCTGATAGAAAAAGCAGGATCAGCGGCATGGAGCAGGCCGCGATCATGGACCCGAGGGAAACAAAATCCGAGATATATACAGAGAGAATAAAGATTAGCAGGGCGATACCGGCGGCAAGCGGTGAAATGGCAATAATGATGCCGAGGGCCGTTGCCACCCCTTTTCCCCCGTGAAATTTGAGAAAAAGAGGGAACTGGTGTCCCAAAAGGGTGGTCAGGCATAGGATTTGGTGTTCCAGCCCAAAATCCGCGTTGACATACCTGTAGTAGAGGAACAGGGGAATGAAACCTTTCAGAAGATCAAGCAGCAGCGTTACAAGACCCCACCTGATCCCTAATTCTCTCGCCACATTTGTGGCTCCGATATTCCCGCTGCCCCGGCTTGTTATATCAATTTCGGCAACCCCCCGGCTTATCAGGACCCCGAAGGGTATGGAGCCGATAAGATAGCCTGCTATCGGGAAAACAACCTGGGAAACCGTCATAGGGCTAAGTAACCTCTAAAAGGCATGAAGAAGATCTCATGATCCTGTTATAAACTAATGTCCATCCAGAAATAGGATATTTCTGGATGGAGCCTTCAGCGATCAGCGGTCAGCCTTCAGCTAATCCCTTGTTTTTAGAGGCTTTGGCTGAGCGCTGGATGCTGAGTGCTGATAGCGCGAGTCCGGAAACGTTAGTTTCCGGATGAGCACAAACTAAATGTTCCTCAAGAATCAGTATTGTCCGGTTAGGATATTGCGTATAGATTCATTCGATGGTCTGCGGGGATCTCTTTTCAGAGACGAACTCGTTTATGTGCAAGTTTTACGCATTAAGGTAGACGAGGCGGGCA
>CAYTUL010000031.1:0-15450 GCA_964441135.1 uncultured Desulfobacteraceae bacterium
CGTCCAAGAGATCCCCGAGCACCCTTCTTTATTAACCATCTTTCAAAAGGCTAAAATGTTATCAAGAGTGATAATATATGAGTTTTGAAATGGTTTTGTTCGATTGATGAATAAATCCTTGAATCAAGAGATACATTATAATACTTTTGAACGTGGCCAGTCATTCAATGGATGCAAGCATTTCAACGGGTTCCGTGGTGGGGGTCCTGCAGGAATTATTGATGCATACATAGGCCGTTGCCCGATCATCGATAGCATCGTAGTGTTTTAAAAATCCGGCCAGATTAACCATCTTCGCGGACGAATCTTCCAGGGAGCGAAAAATAGTCACCTTGTTGGGTATAAATCTCCTGTTCAAAGCGGTCACCATTTCCCTGGTGTCCTCCCCGTCCGGTCTTCCAACAATCACGACTTCATAGGAAGGACCTATCCCGAAATCGATTGCCATCATAAGCTGGGTATGGGCCGAGGGGTGCTCCTTTACTTCCGTTGAAAAGGCGCGTCCGGCCCTGTCAGCCATCTCCTCCAAGGATGACAGGCCCGTGAAACGGGCGAGTTTGAGGAGGTTCAGCATGGCCACGGAGTTGCCAGAGGGTACGGCCCCGTCATATATCTCCTTTTTCCGGATGATCAGATCTTCTCCATCATCCGGGGTAAAGAAGAATCCTCCATTTTTTTCATCCCAGAAATGAGAGATCATGCTTTGATTGAGTTCAATGGCCGTCTCGAGAAGGTCCGGATCAAAAATGGTCTCATACAGTTCGATCAATCCCCAGACTAAAAAGGCGTAATCATCGAGGTTGGCCGTAATTCCGCCTCCGGCCCTGTAACGATGAAGGAGCCGTCCGTCCTCGAGGCGTAAACGGCTCAGTATAAAGTTCATCGCATTCAACGCGGCTTTTACGTATTTTTCTTCCCCCAGGATCCGGCCTCCCGTGGCCAGGGCGGCTATCATCAGCCCGTTCCAGTCCGTCAGGATCTTATCATCCTTATGGGGGTGAATCCTTTCTTCTCGTTTCTCGAATAATTTCTTCATGATCAACCGGAGCTTTTCTTCAAGCTCCGGAACCGGTATCTTCCATTTCCCGGCTATCTCGGATAGAGGTTTACCCATGTGCAGGATATTGACTCCCGTGTCTTTCCCGGAGGCTTCGTCCCTGATATTTCCCTCTTTTTTAATATTATAAACCGCACCTACCAATTCCGCCTCCTCCTTTTCCAGAACCGCCCGTATCTCCCTTTCCTCCCAGACATAGAACTTTCCTTCCACCCCTTCACTGTCCGCGTCTTCCGCCGAGTAGAACCCCCCTTCAGCGGAAGTCATATCCCTCAAAATATATGTGAAAATCTCCCCTGCCGTGTCCCCGTACCGGTTATCACCGGTCGCCTGGAAGGTCTCCAGGTAGGCCATAGCCAGCATGGCCTGGTCATAGAGCATCTTCTCAAAGTGGGGTACGAGCCACTCCCTGTCCGTGGAATACCGGTGGAAGCCCAGTCCCACCTGGTCGTAGATTCCTCCCCGTCTCATCTTTTGAAGTGTCTCTTCCACCATCTGAAGGGCAAGCTTGTTCCCTGTCCTCTTCCAGTAACGAAGGGCAAAGAGGAGATTATGGGGCGTCGGGAATTTCGGAGCCACGTCGAAACCTCCATACTCCCTGTCAAAACGTCCGGCAAGCTCGCCGTAGGCCTTGTCCAGGAGGGAGCCTTCCAGCGAGGAGCCCGGCGTCCCCTTTTCCACGGTTTTAAGAGCCTCCATAATCTTTCCGGCGGATTCAAGAACTTCATCATATCTGGAGGTCCATACCTCCAGAATCTTAGGAATCAGTTCGATCATCCCGGCCCGTCCAAAACGGTTTCGTTTGGGTATATAGGTTCCGGCAAAGAAAGGCTCTTTATCCGGGGTCATGAGGATCGTCAAGGGCCAGCCGCCGCTTCCCGTCATCATCTGGCAGACCGTCATATAGATATGGTCCAGATCCGGCCTCTCCTCACGATCCACTTTAATGGAAATGAAGGCCTCATTCATCAACCCGGCGACATCCTGATCCTCGAAGGACTCATACTCCATGACATGGCACCAGTGACAGGTGGAATATCCTATGGACAGAAAAATGGGCCTGTTTTCCTTTTTTGCCTTTTCAAAGGCCTCATCCCCCCAGGGAAACCAGTCTACAGGGTTATATGCGTGCTGAAGGAGGTAGGGACTCTTTTCAGTGATCAGTCTGTTTGGTCTTTTTTCCATCCTGATTCCGGCTCCTTGTGTGTACGGGGCTTAAAAGCAAGAATTCATCTAAATAGAATGAAATCTTTTACATAATATGGTCATCCTTTTTTATTACTCAAGCCCACCTCTTCAAAATGAAACATGTCCGATGATGGATTCCGAAGGGAACTTCAGATGACGACCTCTGAAAGCTCTATCCAGAAACGGCCTGTTTCAGGATGGACACTATTTTGGACGGATAGTGTACTTGTACACCATATGGTGGGGATAATAGGATTCCTTTGCCTTTCTCAAACCCTCAATACCGAGATCCTGTTCACGATTGATGTATTCCATCCGGGCCCAGGTATTTTTACAGAAACGCTGATTCATGGCCGTATACAGGCCCGGTATTTCGGGATTGGCCTTTTCGATGTGAATCACGGCCGTATTTTCATTGAGGGCTTCCCCCAATGAAAAGGCCTCAATTTTCGTGTCGATGCAAATGGCGCCTCCCTTGTAATCGAGCTCTTCAAAATGGGTCAGGGCCGTGTAAATCGCGTAATCTTCGGAATGCAGATCGGGATCCTCAACGCATTCTCTCATCTGGCACCATTCCTCCTGCATATCTAAAAAACACTCGACCAGGTCAATATCCAGGTCCCGGTATTCAAAGGTGTAGTTCTTTAAAAACCGGTTCAGATGGTTTTTCTTTCTATGATACTTCCTTCCGGCCAGTTTAATAAGGTCCGAAGCGGCGTAAATATAATCGCTGTTATCCCTGTCCGTCTGTATGGTATACCGGTTTTCATCCACATGCTTTCCCACAAATCCTTCGCTCAGCCTGCAGATCCTCGGCTCAGGGGTCGTTCTTCGAAGTTCACCGCAAAGGATATCGATGGCCCTGCTCTTATCACCGGTTCCGATCGGTGGCAGTCCGAAGGGTGGCGCTTCATTGGGCTCCAAGATAATGAGCAGGCAACCTTTGTGCCGGGTCCAAAGGGGGTGATAGCGATGACGCCAGATAAAGAGGTTTGTAAATGTCAGTTCGGAAACCAAGGGAGGGTCTTGTTTAAAAAAGCGGTTAAATATCTCCTTGTGCCCTATCTCAATAGGCTTGAATTCATCCGGCATCATATCTCCTGTTTTATTAAATATGTAATCATGTTATTATGATAAACCATGATTATTATCAAATAGACGCTGGAACTTTAAGGAAAAGTGGTTATAATGTGTAGACACATTTTCAAAGTAAAGGAGATTTCACCATGGTCGAGAATGAAGGGAAAATGGTATGCGCTCATTGCGGTTATTCAGCCGACGGCAGATTCGAAGGGGATATATGCCCTCAATGCGGCCAGACTTTTTGGAAATGCGGCGAGTGCGGTTTTCTGATCACGTCCTCAGCGCCGCCCGATGTTTGCCCCCAGTGCAAGAAAAAGTGTGATTTCTTAAATGTCACGTGTTATACACCCGAATGCGGCGGTCCTGGACACAGGGATCCGCGCCTGTAAAAAAGAGAATAGAAGTTATGAACCAGGAAAACATTATCGTCAGGTGCAGCGGCTGTGGTACGAAAAACCGGATTCCCGCACGCAGGTTAAATGAATCCCCCAGATGCGGAAAATGCAGGGCTCCATTGAATGTATCTGGTGCCCGGGGAATCCCGGTACATGTCACGGATCAGTCCTTTAACCGCGAAGTAATATCCCATCAGGGCCCTGTCCTTGTGGACTGCTGGGCCCCATGGTGCGGTCCCTGTAAAATGATGGCGCCCGTGCTGGACCAATTGGCGGCGGAATACAGGGGGCGGGCTAAAATAGCCAAACTGAACGTGGATGAAAACCCGGCCATCGCTTCACGTTACGGCATCCAGAGTATTCCCACCATGCTCATTTTTAAAAACGGCACACAGATCGACAAAGTGATCGGTGCGCTTCCCAGGGATGAGATAGAGCGGCATTTAGCGGCTGCCCTGTGACGGGACGCGGGGCTAATCCCCCATTTCAGCTAAATAATCATCAAGCATCGTTTCCAGTTTGAGCTTATGTTTTGCCTCCTCCTGGGCAAGAATCTGAAAAAGCTTTTTATGCTCTTTCACACTCGCCCTTTCACTAAAATCGGTATAAAATTTTAACGACTTCTCTTCCCGTTTCATGGCGATTCTGAGTATGTCCGCGTAGGACATCCCCGGTTCATACTCGATATCTACAAGATAATCGCTTCTTTTCAGGTCCGGTATCTTTTCAATTTTATAGTGCTCGATATTTTCCCTGGAAAAATTTTCCAGCATAGCCTGGTGTTTCCGTTCCTCCCTGGCAAATTCTTCTAATGTCTTCTTTGCCCCGGAAAAGGCCTCCAGACTGCTTAACTCTTCATAAAACCGGGCAGCTTCTATCTCTTTCCCTAAAGCATACTCCATGATCTCTTCAAATGAATCAAAACGCATGATATCCTCCTCTTCGAACCCAACATTCCCGTACCCGAATCATCGGGAGAGGCCGTGTGATCCGGATTCCGTGATAACAACACAGGTGCATCGTGTCGTGCCCCCCTTCCATAAAGGCACCTTACGGTTATCATTCAACCTTAACAGAAAAGAATAGAAATGCCAAGATCTTTGCTTTTTCCCTGATCCACTATTAAGATATTAGACAACTATTTAGTCCTTTTCAAAAGCTTGGGTGCTCAGCAATCTCTTTCCCGGGCGAAAGCCATAAAAGAGGCTCAAGGCTCAGGGCGCAAGGCGCAAGGCTTAGGGCACAAGGTTCCATTCAAATTCAAAGGCGTTGCTTTAAGGTTTTTCCTTGCGCCTTGCGCCCTATGCCTTCAGCCTCGAATCTATATCTCCTTGAAAAAAAACATACCGGATATCCATCTTCATGCATAGCCGGATAACCAAAAATTTTCCTGCCGAGCTATTGACAACGGCATGCATGGTGAATAGTGGTTATGTAATGAATCCTTTGTGATACTTTAGCATTTTGAAAATATGGTAAATCGGGATGGTGGCTCGGTAATCGAGTTAAAATGAGAAAGGAAAAAGATTATGAAGAAGAACTGGTCCTATAAAAATTATCAGGTTGAAGAGGGTCTGAAACCGGGGAGCAAACACTTCCAGTATTTTTTCATCGTTTCCGATGGCGGGGAGAATAAGTGCAATTATTGCGTATGGATTGAAGATGATGCCTTGACCCGTTTCGATCGGTCCGGGAATTTCGATTCGATCGCATCTTCCCAGGGAGAGAAATGGAATGCATGGGTCCGTGAAAAAATCGATGCCGGAGACCTTCGGAGCCGGGTATTAAAGTTTGAAAAAGAGGGGGAAAAGGAGATCGATCTTTCAGAAATGAAGGAACACCTCACCATGGATTGATTGATGGTATTCTTCAGCAGATTCTTATACCCGGCTCCCGGGGCCTTCCGGATAGGAATTTGCACCAAGATAATGCCCTGAATATTGTGCACCTATGCACATGTTTTTGTGCATACTCCCTTTCAAGAACCTTTTCCTATTCCCGCCCTCTAATCATTCAGCCCATAAGACCGGCCGAAAGATCCGCTGGATAAGACTGTCACGTGTTCAAAGGTGAATGTGAAATCCCTGGATGTGTATTGGCATAATTATTGTAATAGTCTAAATATTTCCAATAGGGGTGATTGTAATGTACCGGAAGATTGCTTTTATCGATGATGAAAAAGGGGTCCTGGAATCCCTGAAGTGGGTCTTCAGGGATGAACCTTACCAGTTATTTACCTTCCAGAATCCAATGGAAGCCATTGACAGGATATCAAAGGACGAGTTCGCCGTCGTCGTGTCGGACCACGTGATGCCGGAGATGGAGGGGACATCTTTGTTAGAACAGATCAAGAAGAAATGGCCTAAAACAGAATGCATGATCATGACGGGATATGACGATATTGAAAATGTAAAAAACGCCGATAATCCGGTTATCAAGAAACCATGGGATATCGGAGAGCTGAAATCCGCCATACATAATGCAGTAGCGCATTACGAGGAGGACTATCAAAAATCAGGCGACTTGCCGGAAGCCAGGAAATGCATCCTTTATGTGGATAACGAGGAGAGTATGCTTAATCTGGTGAAACAGATATTAGAGAGGCTCGGATATGACGTGGTCGTCACAAACTGGTGCTCGAAGGCGATCAGACTGTTGCAGGCACAACCGGACATGTTTGATCTCATCATTACGGATATGAAAATGCCTAATATGGACGGAATGGAGTTATCTCGCAATTTATTGGAGATCCGGCCCGATATCCCGATTATCCTGTGCACGGGGTTCAGTGACTTAATTGACAGGGAAGGTATAAAGGCTGCCGGCATAAAAGAAGTTATTGCCAAGCCCTTTTTAATGGAAGATATGGCAAAAGTTATTCATAAGGTATTGGGCGACGGCTGATTTTAGGAACGGCCTTCCTTTTTTGTCAGGGGCCCGGGCTCTGAGAGGATATCTCACGTTCTTGAATGCTTATTTGAAACTCTCCCCGATCCGCCAGCATGTTTATTGCTACAATTAGATCATATTCTTTGCCGGGCAGAAGGTGGACATCCATTGTTTTTGTATCATCCCAGGATTTTAATGATACGGTTTCCCATTCCCCGATCGTTTCGTAGGTTCCTGAGCTTGTGATATACCCCGAAACCGGAAAATAGATATCGAAATCCAGCGAAGCATAGACCCTGATTTCGAGTGAATGATCCCCCGGTAACAGGTAGACGATGCTATGGTTTGATAAAAACCGGGGAGTCGAACCGTCTATTTTGTTGAATGCCGCCCCAATCTTATTCCAGGAGTCCAATTCACCTGACAGCTCTTTTTTTATATATACGATGGATCTCTCAGGGTTCGCCTTTAATAAATTGTAATTGATGGGCGAGCACGCGGTCAGAACAAGCAGAAATAAAACTGCCGGCAATATGTGAATACGAAATGGAATCATTCACATATTCTATCACGGATTTATGAATTAAAAAAGAATAGGAAAAAGACCCAGGGTTGACCAAAATCCATGGTCATTAGGCGGCTAACCTTTCCCTTTCTAAGATATCTCCTCTTCCGCTGATTACGACCTTTTCCACGGGTATCTTCCTTCCCGCTAACTCCATGCCCTTCTCGACGATAACCGGCAGACCATGGCAGCAAGGGACCTCCATCACAGCAATCGTGACGCTTTTAATATCAGCCGTTCTGAACAGTTCGGCGAATTTCTTAATGTATTCCCGGGTGTCATCGAATTTCGGACACCCCACCATAATGGCCTTTCCTTTAAGGAAATCCCGGTGAAAGTTGGGATAGGCTACGGGTGTGCAGTCCGCCGCCACCAACAGATCGGCTCCTTTGAGAAACGGCGCCGTTGGCGGCACCAATCGAATCTGCACGGGCCAATGGGAGAGTGCCGAGGCCTGGCTGTCCTGAAGCGCCGGCCTGTTGGCATCTTCGCAGGACCCGGAAGGGGCAAAGGCCTGAATCCGGGTGGATGGACACTCACAGGCAATGGCGTCCTCTTTGGGAGAGTCTTCCTCTGGCCTGGAATTCAAATAGGCCTCCACCGCATCTTCATCAAACTCGTCCGTCTCCCGTTCTATTATGGTGAGGGCCCCGGTCGGGCATTCTCCGAGACAGGCGCCAAGCCCGTCACAGTATATATCTTTCACAAGCCTTGCTTTCCCGTCGACGATCCGCAGGGCGCCTTCGGCGCAGGAAGGGACACAATTGCCGCATCCGTCGCAAAGATCTTCGTCTATCTGGATGATCTTTCTATTTACTTTCATGGCTTCCTCTCTTTCACAAGTAATTTTTAAAATAATGAATAACCGGTCTTCTATGCTGCAGATCCTCTCATCCTTTGCCTAAAACACTTTCCGCGACAACCCTTCCCGCATCGGTTAAAAAAGAGTATTTCATGATCCCTGCCGGTTTTTCCCGGTCTGGTGGTTTCTCCTTTTGCATCTCCTCCAGATTTGTAATCAGATCGGCGTCGTATACGATCTTGAAATTAAGGGTCTCCTCAGCCCTCGGGTGGTGGTGATGTCCGATGATATCACACACCTCCTCTATGAGTTCCTCCTTGGCTCCGAGACCGCTTAATATTTCCTTTGCAATGGGCGGCCCCTCCGCTTCCTGGAAACGAGCCGCGGTGCTCCGGTGTTTTCGCTCGGCCTCCTTGATGCCGATGTCGTGCAGATAGGCGGCCGTTAAAATCACGGCGAGGTCACCCCCTTCCTGTTTCGCGATCTTTTCCGCATACCTGGCGACACGGCTTGCGTGGCCTATTCGTTTGAAATCCTGTTTGAAATAGCGCTTCATCTCAACGGCCACCCTGTCTTTAAGCAGGTCCTCCTCCTGGCCGATAAGCTCAGGAGGGAGATTTCCTATACACTGTTCTGCGTACTTGCAATAGGACGCGCACCCGAAATCCAGATTCGGATTAAGAAATCGATGACCACATGCCTTGCAGCGGCGAGTCGAATCATCCTTAAAAAACTCCACCTCCGCCCCGCATTCGGGACATCGGACCTCGAAAATCGACCCCGGCTTCCAATAGCGGCTATCCTGACCCGGACATTTCATTTTTTCCTCCAATCCATTGTGTCTTGTTGACTATACCAAAATAAAATGACAACTTTGAAGAACTCTTATTTGATTAAGAGTATAACATATCGATCCTTGCTTTTCCTTGACTTAAGTCAAGATTTGCGATTTTTTATAGAAAAAAGATAATCATTTATTGAAAAAATTCATCGTGCCATGCCCAAGATGGATAAATTCCAATAGATGAGTTAATGCGGGCAGATATCTGATCACCGACAGGATATGAATATGAAGGGCACTGATGGTGATGAAAGAGGCCCATGAGGAATAATATGCGGGCCAGGAGGATCGAAGACAACAAACTCCTTTGATTCCGCTGAAGCCGGGAGATGGCATGAAACAAAATCGGGGCAGGACTTACTCGAACACTGCAATAAAGGGTGAAAAATAACGTGGCTAATTCACAAAAATATCCTTGTCGTCGTCAACGGTAATGTCTATTTTCGTCAGACCCTCATTCAGCTCAAAAACCGAACTGTGCCTGTAAACGGATCCATCATTCGGCCTGAAAAGAGACAGGTGACATTCACATAGTACCATGTTTATTGTCGCATCCCACTCTATATTTCCTCCTTCGTGGGGACAAACGGCAACATAGGCAACAAGCTCGTCTTTACCGGTCCTGATCAGGATAGCCTTTTTGCCCCGATATTCGAAATACAGTGAGTCGCCTTTTTTAATGTCATCAAGATTCCCTATTTTCTCCATATATTACCCCCTTGTTCGATAACGGAATCGCCTGAATTTCAGAGGAGTATAGAGAAACGGAATTTGGGTGTCAAACAGAAAACCTTTGTTACATATACCGAACGGAAAATATCGCCTTTAAATCAATAAATTTTATTTGACAATCCCTGATCGCAACTTATTGTTTAAAGAATAGAAGTTGTTAATTAATAATCATTCTCATGACCGCATGATATCCTTTTAAGCCCTAAGGGTTATTCACGGAGGCGATACCATCTTGATCGATCCCCAGACCCGTCTTGATCAGATGCTGGTTAAGCTCAGGGAACTAAAATTCCGGATTACCCCCCAGAGACTTGCCGTGCTCAAGATCCTTGCCTCGAGTAACGGCCACCCGACCGTGGAACGTATCTTTGAGCAAGTAAAGACGGATTTCCCGACCACAAGCCTCTCCACAGTATATAAAACGGTGACCCTGTTAAAAGAGCTCAATGAGGTGCTTGAACTCGGATTTCCGGGGGGAAGCAACCGGTATGACGGGAATAAACCCTATCCCCATCCCCATGTCATCTGTACAAAATGCAAACGGATAATTGATCCCGAGCTTATGAGTCTGGGCAGGCTCACCGCAGAGGCGGCGAAGAAAACAGGATATATCATCACAACCCACCGCCTGGATTTTTTTGGGCTCTGTGAGAAGTGTCAGATTTGGAATTCCGGTAGGTGATGACCAGAACAGTATGCCCGCCGGAGAATGGAGCGATTAATGCCGGGATTGTTGAAGGAGATAGAGCAAAGGAGGGCCTACCGGGCCTATAGTGACAGGAAGATCCCCGAAGATACCTTAGATCGCATCATGACGGCGGCGACCTTGGCCCCGTCATGTTTTAACAGCCAGTCCTGGCGCTTTTTGGTTGCTACGGATGCGATCGCCTTGAGTAAGGTTCAGAAGGCGCTCTCCGACGGGAATTACTGGGTGAAAAAGGCCCCGTTGGTCGTTGTAGTAGCCACGAAACCCGATCTGGACTGCCGGTTAAGCGACAGGAGGGACTACGCCTTTTTCGATTGCGGACTCGCGGTCGAAAACCTCGTGCTCCAGGCCTTTAAGGAGGGTCTTTATGCGCACCCCATAGCCGGATATGATCCCCTTATCGTGAAGCAAGGGTTTCATATCCCGGCGGAATATATCATCATAACCCTTGTGGCTGTTGGATATCCGGGGGATGATTCCTTGCTGAATGATAAACACCGGAAACTGGAACACGGGCCCAGAAATCGAAAACCCGTAAAAGAAGTGATCAGCCGGAATGCCTGGGAGTTCAATCCCTAAAAGACGGGAACGTTCAAAAGATGAGTATCATCGCCGAACTGCTGAATGAGGAGGGATTTTTAAAGAGTCTGTTTGAGTCGATTCCCTGCGGGGTCCTCATAGTCGACAGGGACAGGCGCGTCCACGCGATGAATGACACGATCGAAAAGATGTCCGGTATTTCTCAGGACAGGGCCTTCAACAGGCGCGGAGGGGAGATCCTCAATTGTGTTCACGCCTCAAAGAGCCCGGAAGGATGCGGTTTTTCCAATGAATGCCGGGACTGCCAGATACGAAAAACCGCGCTTGATGCGATCGCCGGAAGAAAGATAAATCGTACCATGGCCAAGGCCCAACTGTGTATTAACGGGAAGTCCCGGGAATTGAAATTCCTCATAAGCGCGGCTCCCTTTGACCATGATCATGAGAGACTTGCCATCGTTATCCTTGAAGATATTACTGAATTGAATACCCTTCGCACACGCCTTCGGGCCGAGCAGAGCTTTTCGGGAATAATCGGGTGCGATCTCAGGATGAATGAACTGTTTCAGACGATCCGGGATGTCACCGACTTCAATGTCCCTGTTCTCATCCAGGGTGAAAGCGGTACGGGAAAGGAGCTGGTTGCCGCTGCTATCCATAATGAAGGCCCGCGGGCCGGTAAACTGTTTGTTCCCATCAACTGCGCGGCCCTTCCGGAAGGGATTTTAGAGAGCGAGCTTTTTGGACACGTCAAAGGGGCCTTTACCGGGGCGCTCCGGGATAAGAAGGGTCGTTTTGAGTTAGCAGACGGGGGCACTATCTTTCTGGATGAAGTGGCGGATCTGTCCAGGCCGGTCCAGGCGAAACTCCTCCGGGTTCTTCAGGAGGGGAGTTTCGAGAGGGTAGGTGATGAAAAATCCATCACCGTCAATGTACGAATTATCAGCGCGACAAACCGGGACCTGAAGCGTGAAGTGGAAAAGGGCCGTTTTCGTGAGGATTTATACTATCGCCTCAATGTGGTCCCCATTAACCTCCCCCCGCTGCGAATGCGAAAAGGGGATATATCCCTCCTTGTGAACCATTTCCTTGAAAACGGCTTTCAGGAAGGTCACGACCCCGTGGAGATATCCGGAGACGCCATGAGCCTGATGATGGAATACTCCTGGCCCGGAAATGTCCGTGAGCTCCAGAGCGCGATCCGGTACGCCCTTGTCCGGTCAAAGGGTGCCGTTATTCAACCGGGCGACTTACCAATGGAGTTGAAAATTCGAAGCAACAACCGTCCTGCCCGGGGTCCTTCCCGCAAGCTGGATCCTGAAAGGGTCAGGGAAGCGTTGATGCGCAGCGGGGGCAATAAATCCAAGGCGGCGCGGTTTCTGGGTGTCGGCCGCGCCACCCTGTACCGGTTCCTGACGGATTTTCCCGATGTTTCATGATACACTTGTGTATCAATTTAAATTATGAGACAGGTACCGATCTCAGGTTGTTATCATGCGGTTTCGTAATTTTTCAATAAGTCCGGGTAGATATAACTGGATTCCGGCCTGCCCCGGAAGGACGTCAACGTTAACATATTGTCATTCCCCTGTTTTCACAGGGGCAGGTCTGCGAAAGCAGGAATCCAGGAATTTCCCAAACCATTGCTTAATTTAAACATGCCCGGATTTATTGAGAAGTTACGCGGTTTACGTTTGCGGGAAAGTGTCTCAGGATTGTCTCCTGTTTATGTTGCTTATCATAATCCGGGAAACAGGTTAATGCAATTTAAGTATCTAATATCACTTGATATTTACTCTATTCATTGTCCAATTTATCTCTGGCACGGTTCTTGATAATACAGGCAATAGATCGCACAGGCACCATTGGGATATTATTTCAACCTCTATAAAGCAGGAAGATTTTCACGATATAAAATGCGTTAACCTTATTACGTATGCAGGGAGTTTGAATGAAACCATGTGACATCTGCATTAAAAAAACCCTTGATATCGTTAATGAGATGCTTTACCTCGCGGATGAGGGGGATGCCGCGCGCGAGGATACGAGTTGCGGGGTCCTGTATGGAATCCTGAGGGATTCCGCTTATAGGATCAGGCAATTGGCCGCGGCGGAAAAAGAGGCCCACATCCGGAAAGGGTGGTGGAAATAAGAGGGGATCATGGCTAAACCTGAAGACATGTGGCAATGCCAGACAACTAATTGCGGCTATATTTACAACCCGGACAGGGGAGACAGGAAGGGGAAGATCCCGAAGGGAACCCTTTTTGAGGATCTTCCGCCCGACTGGAAATGTCCTATTTGTGGGGCAAGCAAAAAGATGTTCCGGCCGCTCGCCGGAGCCGGGTCGACGGCCGAAGCAAAATAAACCGAAATCATAATGAAATCATAATCATGAACAGGAGGATATATGGGTAATCTAAAAGGCAGCCAGACAGAAAAAAATCTACTCACCGCCTTTGCCGGTGAATCCCAGGCCCGAAACCGTTATACCTATTTCGCGAGCCAGGCCAAGAAAGATGGTTTTGTTCAGATCTCTTCGATCTTCGAGGAAACGGCCAATCAGGAAAAAGAACACGCCAAGAGGCTGTTCAAGTTTCTGGAAGGCGGCGATGCGGAGGTCACCGCCTCCTTTCCCGCCGGCGTAATTGGAAGCACCCTCGAAAATCTCAAAGCGGCCGCCGCAGGGGAAAATTATGAACACACGGAGATGTACCCCGGATTCGCAAAGGTAGCCGATGAAGAGGGGTTTGCCCTTATAGCGACGGTTTTCAGGTCCATCGCCGTGGCAGAGAAACAGCACGAAAAACGCTACAACGACCTTTCCGCGAATATTAAGGCGGATCGCGTCTTTAAAAGGGATGAGCAGGTGGTATGGCGCTGCAGGAATTGCGGCTACCTCCATACCGGAAAAGAGGCACCCATGGAATGCCCTGCCTGCGCTCATCCCCGGGACCATTTCGAGCTGTTAGGCGAAAATTATTAAACTGGATTTTACGTCAGGATTCCAGTATAAGAGGACGTTGAATCCCATTGGATTCATGGAAAATGAGAACTGTATAAAAACCTCTTATTAAAATAAAAGGAGGTATTATGGAAGAACGTAAAGGAATAGTGACCATAGAAGGCAATCCCCTTACCCTGATTGGAAAAGAGATGAAGACAGGCGACACGGCGCCTGATTTTACGGTCCTTTCAAACGATCTCTCGCCCGTAAGTCTATCCGATTACAGGGGCAAGATTCTGGTTATCTCTGCAGTTCCTTCCCTTGACACGCCCGTTTGCGATATGGAGACCCGCAGGTTCAATCAGGAGGCTGAAAACCTCGGTACCGGGGTTTCTATTCTCACCATAAGCATGGACCTTCCCTTTGCCCAGAAAAGGTGGTGCGGGGCCGCCGGGGTAAATAATGTTACGACATTGTCGGATCATCGGGAGGCCTCATTCGGTGCAGCCTACGGGGTATTGATAAAAGAGTTACGCCTGTTGGCGAGGGCTATCTTTGTGGTGGATAGGGACGGTATCATACGGTATATCCAGATCGTTAATGAAGTCACGAATGAGCCGGATTATGACACGGTGATAAACGTGGTCAAGGAATTGATATAGGATAAAAATCCTTTATAACCAAGTATTTAATAAAGGGATTATAGGACCCCGAAAAGGAGGAAGAAAAATGGCTGAAAAACTGGAGATTTATAAATGTGAAGTATGCGGCAACATTGTGGAGGTCGTCCATGGAGGCGGAGGCGAGCTGGTATGCTGCGGTGAACCCATGAAACTCTATAAGGAAAACACCGTTGACGCGGCAAAAGAGAAGCATGTACCTGTTGTCGAAAAGACCGCCGGCGGTTGTAAGGTCAAGGTGGGAAGCGTGGCCCATCCCATGGAAGAAAAGCATTACATTGAATGGGTGGAGATTATCGTGAACGGGAAGGCCTACAGGCAGTTTTTAAATCCGGGAGAAGCCCCCGAAGCCCTTTTCCAGATAGACGCCGAACAGGTCACGGCCCGTGAATACTGCAGTATTCACGGTCTGTGGAAAGGATAGGAGAAGCTTCGGCCCTTCCACGAAAAGGGCCGGGCGTTCCTGACCAGGTATGGCCGGACCGGACGCGGCGCGGGGGTCCGGGCAAACATATTGCGGAGGTCCAATCATGTCTGAAAAGAAGTACAGGGTAAGGGCTGAATGCCCTCAATGCTCCTGCGGGTCGATCAGCCATATCAGCGCCGAGGCCTTGCGTGAAAAATTCATCGGCGATGAAAAGGAGATTGACGTTCTCTGTCCCCTTTGCGGCACCCGGCATAAAGGGAGTGTTGAAGAGGTAAAGGCAGAGTAAATCACTGAAGACAGTATGGAAAGAGAACAGACGATAATTCTGCTTGGAGGCAGGGAATGGCCCAAGTTCTTGTAGTATACGCCACAAGAAGCGGTGAGACGAAAAATATCGCCGAACTGATCGCCGAGGGAATCCGATTTGCGGGGGTGGAGGCGCAATCCGTTCCTGTGGCTGAAATAAAAAAGGAGGCTGACCTGGAAGGTTACGACGGTTATGCATTTGGTTCCGCCACCTATCACGGGGAAATGATGCAGAGTATGAAAACCATGCGCTTCCTTGCCGAGAAGGTCAATCTCGAAGGAAAGGCAGGGG
>CAYTUL010000032.1:0-1047 GCA_964441135.1 uncultured Desulfobacteraceae bacterium
GATATACCGGAGCGGTCGCTGAATGTGAGATTAAGCAGTGATGAGATAGATCATAGATTAAAGGAATGGTCAAGCCCGGATTATAAAGTCAAGAAGGGGTATCTCTATCGTTACGCGCTGCAGGTGACCTCTGCGGGCACAGGCGCTATTTTTAAGGAGTGAAGATCGGATAATCATGAGAAATATGTTGATTACAGGCGGATGCGGATTTATCGGAAGCAACTTCATCCATTATCTATTAAAGGAAACAGATTTCGAAGGAACGGTTATCAATGTGGATAAGCTGACCTATGCCGGCAATCCGGAGAACCTATCGGATATCGCAAATGATTTTCCTGATCGCTATATCTTTATCAAGGCCGATATATGTGATCAGGAGAAAATGAGTGCCCTATTCAGCGATTTCTCGATAGATATGGTCTGTCACTTCGCCGCTGAATCCCATGTGGACAGATCCATTATTGGTCCTAACGCCTTTATTTCGACCAATATCATGGGAACCTTCAGTCTGCTGGAATGCGCGAGGAAAAATCAGCACCGGTTACAGCTTTTCCACCACATCAGTACCGATGAGGTATTCGGAAGCCTCGGAAAGCGGGGCCTCTTCACGGAAAAGACGCCTTACAGGCCCAATAGCCCTTACTCTGCATCAAAGGCCGCTTCAGACCATATGGTAAGGGCCTACCATAAAACATATGGCCTGCCAATTACCATTTCAAACTGCTCCAATAACTACGGCCCCTATCAGTTTCCGGAAAAACTTATTCCTCTTATGATCCTAAACGCCGTCGATGGTAAACCCTTGCCTATATACGGAGACGGAAAAAACATAAGAGACTGGCTATACGTGAAGGATCATTGCATTGCCATATGGAGGATTATGATACGGGGAAAACGAGGAGAGACATACAATATAGGTGGAAATAGTGAACTTGAAAACATAAAAATCGTAGAAATAATTTGCGATACACTGGACTCTCTTATGGTTCGAAAGGTGAAACGACCATTGAGAGAGCTTATCACATTTGTCAAAGACAGGCCGGGACA
>CAYTUL010000032.1:1057-15378 GCA_964441135.1 uncultured Desulfobacteraceae bacterium
GGACACGATAGAAGATATGCCATGGATTTCACAAAATTAAAACATGAGCTCGGCTGGACCCCGGAAGAGAACCTGGAGTCGGGACTGCGCAAGACAATTCAATGGTATCTCGATAACGAAAAATGGGTTAATCGTATAAAAAGCGGTGAATACCAATCATGGATAAAGAAGCATTACGGGAATGCCTGAGTCCGGCAACCCACATGAGGACAGGAATATGAGAAAAAATAAACAGGATTCGCGTCGGATCTTAATTGTCGATGACAGCGCGATGATGCGAAACGCCTTGAAGACGGAGCTTAAACCCTTGAAAATAATTATAACGGAAGCTTCAAACGGGCAGGAAGGGCTCGATCTAGCCTTAGACAATCGATTCGACTTGATCGTCACGGACGTGGATATGCCCCTTATGAATGGCGTGGAACTCTGCAGAAAGTTGAAGGAGAATGCTACCACCAGGCATATCCCTGTGGTAATGTTGAGCTCTTTCGATTCGGATACGGATATTGAAAAGGGCTTTCAGGTTGGGGCATCCGCCTATATCTCAAAGAATGAAGCCAAACTCAATTTCAGCCAAACCATAACAAATCTCCTTTCCGAAGCCACCATCCGCCAAAACCAGTTGATTCTCGTTGTCGACGATTCCACTACTATTCTAAACATTGTGGAAACCGGCCTGATTCAGGCCGGCTTTCAGGTTTTAACTGCCTTTAACGGGAGCGAAGCATTAGATCTCCTGAAAAAAGATCACCCTCATCTCATATTAAGCGATATTAATATGCCGGTCATGAACGGTTTTCAATTTTGCAACGAGGTACACTCAGACAGTAACCTTGCCTCCATTCCCTTTGTTGTAATGAGCTCAATTAACGACCGCGGCGCTATGAAACGGATGCTTAAGTACGGGGCGGTCGCCTATATCACCAAACCTTTCAACATCGATCAATTAGTCATACTTATCGAAAAGCTCCTGTCCGACCATTTCCTGCTGCTCCTCAAGGAAAAAGAACGTTTGGACATGGAGCACAGATTGATGCTCGCCAGCATAACAAGCCTTGTTTCGGCCTTGGAAGCCAGAGACGCTTACACACGTGGACACTCTGAGAGCGTGGCAGAGATATTAGGAGGAATGTTGACCCTGTTGGGAGAACCAGAGGAGAGTGTCGAGAGAATAATCATAGGGGGCAAATTGCATGATATCGGTAAAATCGGTGTAAGAGACAGCATACTCTTGAAACCCGCCAGCCTTACAAAGGTGGAGTACAGACATATCAGGCAACACCCTATCATTGGTGCCAGGATCCTTGAACCGATTCCAAGTCTCTCGGATATTGTGACCATCGTGCTCTACCATCATGAACGGATTGATGGAAAAGGATACCCGAAGGGTCTCAAAGGAAATGATATTCCATTATGGGCCCGTATGGCAGCCGTAGCGGACACCTATAATGCTCTGACCAGCAAACGGCCCTATCGCAATGCAGTGACCCAGGAAAAGGCGCTCCGGATAATTGATGAGGCCAAAGGCTCCCAGCTATGTCCGTTCAGCGTGGAACTCCTGCAAAAATGGTTACAATCCGATCAATAACCTTCTGTTTTGCTCGGCCTTGAGCCTTATGCCCTGCGCCTTGAGCCTTTTTTAACCTGCTTTCTCCCCGGAAAAGAGATCGTTGAGCCCCAAACCCTTGAAAAGGCCAAATTATTGCCTCCTTATTCATACTCCTTAATTCTCTTATTCGAGTAACTGGCTGATATCAAGGGGGTGAGGGGAATGAGTGAGGGAACCCATTGAAACCACGTCGACTCCTGTCGACGTGTAATGGATAATGCTTTCAGGTGTTATAAGACCTGAGGCTTCGAATAGTACCTCCGGGTAGTAGCCTTCTGTCTTCATTTCATCCATTACCATCTTAAGATCATCTACAGGGAAATTGTCGAGCATAATGATGCAGGGAAGGACATTACTCCCGGCTAACAGGGTCTGGAATTTATGGGCGGCCCTGTGTGCCTCTTCATGAGTCTGTACCTCGATCTCGATGAAATTTTTCCGCGGACAGTGCCAAGCCCTTTCGAGTGCTTCCTCGATATATGTATCCTCATAGCCATGTTTCTTCAGAATAGTAAGATGATTCTCCTTGATCAGTATAGACTCCCACAATCCGAGCCTGTGGGTCAGCCCCCCACCCATTGCAACCGCTTTATTATCCAGAGCTCCCCATTGCGTCTTTCGAGTGGCAGCGACATGAAGCCCGGTGTCCCGGACCTTTTCAACAACATGGTGAGTTAACGTGGCAATCCCGCTCATCCTCTGCAGGAGGTTCAGGCCGGTCCTCTCCGTCAGCAGCAAGTCTTTGCACTTTCCGCCTAACCTCAGGATCGTCTGATTGCGTCCTACTTTTACACCGTCCCTACAGGCGGCTTCGACGGTTACCCCGAACTGACTATAGAACCATCTTACCTCTTCTACTCCTGCAACCACACCGGGGGCCTTTGATACAAGACTTGCCCGGGTATAAGGATTCATATCTACCAGTACCGAATCGCTGGTGATGTCTCCTATTTCCCGGATGTCCTCTTCGACCATGGCCGTCGTGAAGGCCCTCACCCGATCAAGATATTCCATATTTTCGATCGTGAGCGAAGAGCCTCGGGCGTAGGCCTTTAAGAGCAATGTATCTCTATCCATACATAATATCTCCTTTTCCTGTTCACATGTAAAATCCTAAGGTGAAAGGTGTACGGTATAAAGTCTGAGGAAAATCAGATGAATCCTTAACCTCTGAACCTTGAACCCTGAACCTTAAATCTTAAACTGTAGACCTTGTATCTTTTCTCTATCGCATAGCCGGATAATCCTAATCTCCGCGATGCGGAATCTTCGACCGGCCTAAAAGACCGGGTTTCTTACATTAAATGGACCTTGTAAAAATAACAGGGCGGATACTTTTTTATTTTATTATATTTTTTCATTTTCTATAATACCCCTATTAGGATTAGTCCATGATTTTTCTTCACTATGAGTTCCGGTTCATTTCTCTAAATGAGATGTACGTAGAAGGATGCCGGAGTGATAAAGGGTGCGGCATAACGCGGAAATTAGTTTTTTACGAAGCCATCAAAGCTGGAGTACGATACTAATGAAGGCGCTATATGAAAAAGTAGCTGATTTAATCCAGAAAGGGAAAAAAGTTGTGGCGCTTACGGGAGCAGGCATTTCAGCAGAAAGCGGGATACCTACCTTTCGCTCCACTGGAGGTCTTTGGGAAAAGTATGACCCTGCCATTTATGCCTCCATTGAGGTATTTAGAAGGGACCCAGCGAAATATTGGACCCTACGAGGTGAATTTATCCGAGACTACAATAAGTATCATCCGAACAGGGCTCACTTAGCTCTCGCCGACCTCGAAAACATGGGCCTGTTATGCTGTGTGATTACTCAAAATATTGACGGCCTTCATAAAAAGGCCGGGAGCAAGCAGGTCGTAGAGGTTCACGGAAGTCTCAGGGAGACCTATTGTCTGAAATGCGGCAGGGAATATATCGCGCCCGATATTCCCGCCGGAAATCCGCCCTATTGCCCTTGCGGGGGTGTCCTTAAACCAAATACCGTATTATACGGTGAGCAATTGCCTGCCGAGGCCCTTTCAAGGGCGCAGGATGAATCCGCTTCCTGTGAAATCATGCTTCTTATCGGAACATCCTCCGTCACCATGCCGGCGGCCTCATTGCCTTTTCTGGCAAAAGACAATAACGCGAAGGTTATCGAGATAAACATCGAAAACGCCTTCAAGCCGGCAGATTACTTCATTGGAGAAAAGGTCGGGATTGCCCTCCCTGAAATCTTAGGGAAAATCAAAGGACTTCGATATCAACGGGGGCACCGGTAATCACTATTTACCTGTAAAGCCACAGACTCGCAACCGAATGAGATGGCTGTTCCAAACTTTAACTAGCGCGAATCCAAAAATGTTAGTTTATGGATGAGCACTAAATAATTCCTGATGAAGGGAACACCCCACGGGAGCACTGGGAGAAGGGATTTTTCCCTACCTGTTTTCAGGCCGTAACCTGCGTACTGCTGTTCCCGCTTTCCACATTTCAGAGTTCTTGATCTCATCGAGTTCCTTTCGAAGCCGCTCTTTATAATCGGGTGCGCTATTCGCCTCCATGACGATCTTCGTCTCATTTCCATTTAACACGCTCTCATAGAGGTCATCAAAAAGCGGGGCGACCGCATCTCGAAATCGGTGGCGCCAGTCAAGTGCTCCCCTCTGTGCCGTGGCGCTGCAGTTGGCGTACATCCAGTCCATTCCATTTTCATCCACAAGACGAATTAGACTCTGGGTAAGCTCTTCAACTGTCTCGTTGAAGGCTTCACTCGGACTATGGCCGTTTTTTCGAAGCACATTATACTGGGCTTCCATGACTCCGGCCAAGCATCCCATAAGAACACCCCTTTCACCCACAAGGTCACTATGGACCTCCTTCTCAAACGTTGTTGGGAAAAGATAGCCCGATCCTATTGCAATGCCTATCGCGAGGGTTCTGTCTTCTGCTCTGCCGGTGTAGTCCTGGAATACCGCGAAACTGGAATTGATACCCGCTCCCGATAAGAAATTTCTTCGAACGGATGTCCCCGAACCTTTAGGCGCCACAAGGATAACGTCCACATTATCAGGCGGAACCACCTCCGTTTGATCTTTATAGACGATAGAAAACCCGTGGGAGAAGTATAGGGCGTCTCCTGGATTCAGACACCTCTTTATTACGGGCCAAATAGCCTTTTGAGCCGCGTCCGTTACGAGCATTTGGATGATCGTGCCCTGCTTTGCGGCCTCTTCGATATCAAAGAGGGTCTTTCCGGGTTCCCATCCATCCTTTACCGCCCGGTCCCAATCATCCTTAAACTCCTTCGCCTGACCGACAATAACATTTATTCCGTTGTCCTTCATATTCAGGGATTGTCCAGGACCCTGAACCCCATAACCTATCACTGCGACAGTTTCATTCTTGAGAACATCTCTGGCCCTCTCCAATGAAAACTCTTCAACCGTTATAACATCCTCCATAACGCCGCCGAAATCTATCTTTGCCATTCCAATTCCTCCTTCATCATATCTTTGTAATATTATTTCCTCTCATCCAGTCGCACCTGCTTATTCATATATATACTGTTTCACTTCTTCTCACGACCCAGGGCTATCGCACCGGTCCTGGCTATCTCCTTGATTCCGAGGGGACTCAGAAGCTCCAGAAACGCGGCGATCTTTCCCTCATCACCGGTAACTTCTACAGTATAGTGTTCAGCGCCCACATCAACGACCCTGGAGCGGAATATATCGACCATACGCAGAATCTCTGCCCTGTATTCCGGTTTCGCCCGCACCTTGATCAGAGCCAGTTCCCTCTGCACAAAAGGAATCGTGCTGAAGTCATATATCTTAATCACATTAATCAGTTTATTGAGCTGTTTCTTAATCTGCTCAAGGATATTCTTATCGCCCCTTGTCACCAGGGTAACCCGGGAGATATCAGGATCTGTTGTTTCCGCTACACACAGGCTCTCGATATTGAATCCCCGTCCGCTGAAAAGACCGGCAATACGGGCTAAAACGCCCATCTCGTTATCAACCAGTAAAGAAAGGGTGTGTTTTTTTTGATCTTTATTATTGTTCATGAGCCCCTATTCTCTCCTTTTTGGTCAACCTTGCGGCTGGTTATTAATATGGATATCGTTCTTTAGAAACGAATGTAATTGGATCCGGTGCCTCCGGAAAGGAATGTCATAGTAATAGCATCTCGGTAATATCCGCACCTGCAGGCACCATAGGATAGACACCCTCCTCTTTCTCCACAAGAAAATCCATCATTACCGGCTTTTTAATAGACAGGGCCTCTCGGATAACCGGAACCACATCTTCTGGCCTGGTCGCCCGGAGACCGACGGCGCCGTAAGCCTCAGCCAGTTTTACGAAATCAGGAGCGTGATTCATCTCAGTGCAGGCATAACAACGCTCATAAAAAAGCTCCTGCCATTGACGCACCATACCAAGGTACCCATTATTCAGAATCGCGATTTTAACAGGGAGTTCGAACTGGACCGCGGTGGCCATTTCCTGGATATTCATCTGTATGCTCCCGTCACCGGCTATATCCACCACCGTCCTGTCCGGACAAGCTACCTGTGCTCCTATAGCCGCCGGTAAACCGAAACCCATACAGCCTAGGCCTCCCGATGTTATAAAAGAGTTCGGTTTATCAAAATGATAATACTGGGCCGCCCACATCTGGTTTTGTCCGACCTCAGTCGTGATGATCGCCTCACCCCTGGTGACCTCATACAGTTTCTCCACGACATATTGAGGTTTGATGTTATCTTGTTGTTCATAGGCGAGAGGCTTGGTCGATCTCCATTCAATAATCTGATCCAGCCATGGTTTCCGAACCTTTTTGAGACCTCTAAGATCCTCATTCGCAAGGAGCTGGTTCAATTTTTTTAACGTTGTTTTGCAGTCACCGACAATCGGCGTGGAAACCTTCACATTTTTGCTGATAGACGTCGGATCTATATCGATGTGCACGATTTCCGCCCTGTTCGCGAAGGTTTCAATCTTCCCCGTGACGCGATCATCGAACCTGACGCCGATGGCGATCATGAGATCGCATTCAGCGGATGACATGTTAGCGCGATAGGTCCCATGCATGCCTATCATACCCAACCAGAGGGGATCAGAGGCTGGAAAGGCTCCAAGCCCCATAAGAGATGCCGTGACCGGCGTCTGTATTTTATTTGCGAACAGTTTCAATTCTCTCGACGCGCCGGAAAGTATTACACCGCCTCCTGCGAAGATAACCGGTTTTTTGGACCTCTTTATAAGGTTAATAACTTTCGGAAGCTGCTTCACATTGGGCTCGTAAGTCGGCTGGTATGATCGCAGCTTTATATTTTTAATCGGCCTGTACTCCGTGACAGCCTGTACAGTATCCTTTGGAAGATCGATCAAGACCGGTCCCGGTCTTCCCGTTCTGGAAATATAAAACGCTTCCTTAACGATCCTCGCGAGATCGTTCACTTCTTTAACCAGATAATTATGCTTGGTGCAGGGGCGGGTAATCCCCACAATATCCACCTCCTGAAAGGCGTCATTTCCGATCAGGCTGGTATTCACCTGTCCGGTAAGTACTATGATCGGAATGGAGTCTAGATATGCCGAGGCTATACCGGTGACGGTATTTGTGGCGCCTGGCCCTGATGTGACCAGGCACACGCCTACCCGGCCGGAGGCGCGGGCATAACCATCCGCGGCGTGGACGGCCCCTTGCTCATGACGAACAAGGATATGCCTGATATTTGTTTTTACAAGCGCGTCATAGACATCGAGGACTGCTCCACCTGGAAATCCGAAGATGGTATCAACCCCTTCCTCCTGTAATACTTTCATTAATATTTCTGTTCCCTTGAGTTTAATTGTAAACACCCCCCTTGCAGTTTATAATTGATAATTGTCAATTGCCAATTG
The DNA here is from genome assembly GCA_964441135.1 of uncultured Desulfobacteraceae bacterium. Taxonomy (GTDB): domain Bacteria; phylum Desulfobacterota; class DSM-4660; order Desulfatiglandales; family HGW-15; genus CAYTUL01. Next base: position 8,578 of record CAYTUL010000032.1, read on the forward strand.
TCAATTATATCCTTTTAAAACTTGAATTTGATGGTTCTCACTCAGTGATAATTGGTAATGGACAGGGATTCCCTGACAATTGACCATTCTTCACCGACCCTCCCCCTTTATATACTCAACAAGACCGCCCGCCTGAATAACATTCCTCATGAAATCCGGGATCGGTTTCGCAGAATATCTTTCCCCCCTGCTCAGGTCCGAAATCTCGCCCGTTGCCAGATCCACGGATATCTGATCCCCTTCCTCCAGGGAGTCGGCCGCATCAACCGATTCTAAAAGGGGTAACCCTATATTAAAGGAATTCCGGTAAAAAATTCTCGCGAAACTCTTAGCAATTACGACACGGACCCCGGATTCTTTTATGGCCAGAGGGGCGTGCTCCCTGGAGGAACCGCATCCGAAATTTTTCCCTCCTACAATAACGTCCCCCGCTTGAACCTTTTCACTGAACCCTGGTCTCAGATCGGTGAAGCAGTTTCTTGCCAGTTCTTCCTTGTCTGAGATATTTAGAAACCGCGCCGGGATAATGACGTCCGTGTCAATGTTATCGCCGAATTTCCAGACCCTCCCTTTTATTATCATCTCCATTATCCTATCTCCCTAAATCTCGTCAGGTGATCCTATTCTTCCAAGTACTGCGGATGCGGCGGCAATAGCTGGACTTACAAGATAGACCTCACTTTCAGGATCCCCCATTCTTCCGATAAAATTTCTGTTGCTTGTTGAGGCACACCTTTCACCTTCCGCAAGAATACCCATGTATCCGCCTAAACACGGCCCGCATGAAGGGGGACCAATGGTTGCTCCCGCTTCGAGGAAAATCTCAATAATGCCCTCTTTAATGGCCTGACTATATATGGAAGGTGATCCCGGGATCACAATGAATCGAACTCCCTTGGCTCTGGATCTTCCTTTAAGGATCTTGGCAGCTTGATAGAGATCCTCCATCCTACCGTTGGTACAGGAACCGATAAAGACCTGATCCAGTTTAATATCCCTTGCTTCGGGCACGGGTCGGACATTGTCGGGCGAGTGGGGAAAGGCCACCTGAGGCTGTACTTTTCCGACATTAATCTTGAGCACTCTCTCATATTCAGCATCGGAATCACTCACATAAACGACCGGTTTTCTTGAAGTCCTTGGCCTAATATAGTCCATTGTATTTTTATCCGCTTCAAAGATACCATTCTTTGCACCGCATTCAATAACCATATTGGCCATTGTAAACCTCTGATCCATGGAAAGATGTCCTATGACGCTACCGGCGAATTCAATGGCTTGGTAGTTTGCCCCTTCCACTCCAAGTTGACCGAGGAGATACAGAATCAGATCTTTTCCCCCGACCCATGGCAACAACTCCCCCTCGAAACTGACTTTTATGGTCGAAGGTACCTTAAGCCATACCCTGCCGGTGGCCATGATCACACCCAAATCCGTGCTTCCCACGCCGGTGGCGACTGCTCCAAGGGCGCCGTATGTACAGGTATGGCTGTCCGCTCCGACTACTAAATCCCCGGGAATTACAAGTCCTTTTTCGGGCAGGATGACATGTTCAATTCCCATCTCTCCCACCTCGAAATAGTGTTCAATGTCGTGTTTGAAAGCAAACTCCCTCATCATCTTCGCCTGTCTGGCGGAAGGGATATCCTTATTCGGGACAAAATGATCCGGAACAAGCGCGATTTTTGTCCGGTCAAAAACTCTTTCCCTTCCGATCTTTTCGAAGACTTTTATGGCCAGGGGGGCTGTAACATCATTAGCAAGGGCCATATCCACATTGGCCTCTAGGAGATCACCGGGTCGGACAAGATCCATCCCGGCATGGATTGCAAGTATCTTTTCAGTAATGGTCATCCCCATTGAATGGTTCCTTTCGTGTCAAGATCGAGCTGAGTTGCTGATGACATGTGATTGCGATTCATGTAACACTATGATTTTAAATAACAATTACTGGATTCTGAATTTTATATGCTGAAAGGGATCTATTACAATCTTCTCTCATCCGCGTTGAGGGACGGGTTCCGTTTCAGGTATTCCAGCCGGTTGAGGCCGTTGATGTAGGCCTTGGCGCTCGCGGTTATTATGTCCGGATCCGTCCCCTTCCCAAGTGCTACCATGCCATTCTCCTGGAGACGCACCGTGACTTCACCCTGGGCGTCCATGCCGCCGGTAATGGAGTTGACGGCGAACCTCAACAATGTTGAACGGGTTCCTGTCATCTTCGCGATTGTGTTAAATGTCGCATCAATCGGACCGACCCCGAAGCCGGATTCCTGAACTTCATTTCCTCCGGCCATTAGTCTAACCGTCGCGGTCGGGATAGTCACTGTCCCGCTTACCACATTCAAGTATAATAACTGAAAAATGTCCGGTATGCGTAGGATCTCTTCCGCGACCAGCGCTTCAATATCCTCATCCAGGAGCTCCTTCCGCTTATCGGCCAATTCCTTCATTTTACCGAATAGCTTATCTATCTCCCCGTCTGTCAGATCATAGCCCAAATCGCTGAGTTTCTGACGAAATGCGTGCCTTCCGGAATGCTTCCCCAGTACAAGGCGGTTGGATGAAAGGCCGATCGTTTCCGGCTCCATAATCTCGTAGGTCATCCTGTTTTTCAGGACTCCATCCTGGTGAATTCCGGCCTCATGAGCGAAAGCGTTGGCACCCACTATCGCCTTATTAGGCTGGACGACAATTCCGGTGATCATGGAAGCGAGCCGGCTGCTCGGATATATTTCGCTGTTATTAATTTCCGAGGTTAATTTCAAAAGGCTTTTTCTGGTGTGGATGCTCATGGCTATTTCCTCTAAGGATGTGTTACCCGCCCTTTCACCAATACCGTTAATGGTTACTTCAACCTGCCTGGCCCCTGCCATCAAACCGGCAAGACTGTTTGAAGTGGCCAACCCCAGATCATTGTGACAGTGAACACTAATGATCGCTTTATGGATATTGGGGGTATGATCCCTGATATAGGCGATGAGCCCGCCAAATTCTTCCGGAAGGGCGTAGCCTACTGTATCAGGAATATTTACGGTGGATGCCCCCGCCTCGATAGCCGCTTCAAACACCCGGCAAAGAAAATCCCTGTCACTACGGGACGCGTCTTCCGCCGAAAACTCCACATCATCCGCGAGACCTTTGGCGTATCGCACCGATTCAACGGCCGTCTTGACCACTTCATCGCGACTCATCCTGAGCTTGTGCTTTAAATGGATGTCGGAAGTAGCAATAAAGGTATGAATCCTCGGATAGACGGCGTTCTTGATCGCTTCCCATGCCTTGTCTATATCCTCCTTGGAAGTCCTCGCCAAGCCTGCCACTTGTATATTCTTAACCCTGTTACTTATTGCCCGTACAGCCTCAAAATCACCGGGAGATGCCGCAGGGAAACCGGCCTCGATAACATCCACACCGAGCTTCTCCAGTTGGGTTGCGAGACGAAGCTTCTCCGCCACGTTCATGCTGGCCCCCGGCGACTGCTCTCCGTCACGCAAGGTGGTATCAAAAAAAATTACACGATCCATAATGGGTGAACCTCCTTAACATTTTGATTTATTTTAACTTCATTATGATCTTTTTTAATAGGAAGCCGTTCCCAGAAGGACCCTCCACAGATCCCGCGATTGATGGGAATCTGTGGCGTATATCTCCTTAACATCTTGAGTTATAATCATTTTTACGTTCCATGTCCTTGCTATCTTAGGTTGAACTGTGTTAACGTGTTCATCAGAAAACAATCCTTTTCGGAATCATGCCATCAGTCATAGATAAAACATCTCATTCAGTGCTTTGTCTCACGACCGATCATTAAAAGCTCCATCCGGAAATCTTTGATTGATGGATAGATGTTCACTGATAAAAAAAATCCGTTACCAGGTTTGCCTGATAACGGATTTTAATAGGTTCCTTTTTAACACTACCCCATTATCAGGCCCGGTGGTCTACCTCTACCACCAGAAGGTCGAGTACGAGGAGCAACTCTACTCTTCTTAGGCCCATAATGCTGGTAATGGGAATCCTTTCCATTTTATATCCGTTTCTCTATAGAATCTATAAATCGGATATTATAATTACAGAAAAATCAAGCGATGTCAAATCTTTTTTGGATAAAATCCTATCTACCTCTATATCATTCCATCTAAGTCTAAACCAGAATCTGTAGATAGTTTATAAGGATGAGAATGAATAGATCAAGAGGATGGAAGGGAAATTCCCTGCGGAACATTTCCGGGTAAAAAGGAAGTTGTGACGATCTCAGGTTCTCATTCGAAGGGGGGACCCATGATAACTGGAATAGGAAATAACTGAACCGCATTAAGGATTCTTGCCAAAAAAATGGGAGTTACGGCCAAAAATGCCGCATAGGCTCAATCCGATGATTTTAAAAGAAGCAAGGCTATACTTTAAATCTTGAGACCATCCCCTTTAGTTCCCTGGCTAACCTGCTCAATTCCTTGGAACTTAGGTTCAACTGTGAGCTGCTGTTGGAAATCTCGCTTGTAGTCTGATTAACATCCGCGATATCCTTGGCCATCTCCGTCGACACCGTACTGCTCTGTGTTACGTTTTCGGCGACTTCGTTAATTCCCCCTGAGGCCTGAGAGACATTGCTGGCGATCTCCCTGGTGGTCACAGACTGTTCTTCGACAGCCGTCGCTATGGTCGAGACGATCTCATTAACATCGTTGATCACCTTCAATATCTCTTCTATCTCCGATATGGTCCCGGACGTGGAATGTTGAATCCCGTCTATTTTCTCTTTTATCTCTTGCGTGGCCTCCGCCGTCTGTCTTGCCAGATCTTTGATTTCGTTGGCCACCACCGCAAAGCCCTTACCCGCCTCCCCGGCCCTTGCCGCCTCAATGGTGGCGTTAAGTGCCAGGAGGTTCGTCTGTTCCGAAATCTCGGTAATGGCTTCCGTGACCTTGCCGACATCCAGAGCGGCGTTGCCGAGTTCGTCCACCTTACCGGAGACATTCTGTGCCCTGGAAACGGCGTCACCTGTGATATTACGGGCTTTCTCCGAGTTCTGGGCTATCTCGTTAATCGTGGATGTCATCTCCTCAGCGGATGTCGCCACGAGGCTAATATTGGTTGATGCCTCTTCCATTGCTGCCGCCACCGACTCCATGTTGGAACTCATCTCTTCTCCCGACGATGCAACAGTATTCACCTTGCTGGACATCTGTTCCGCATCATCGGACATCTGTTCAGAAAGGTTCAACAACTCGGATGAGGCGTTATCAAGCGTCTCGGCGTTTCCGGCGATATTCTTGATCATGCCCTGTAGCTTATCCATAAATGTATTAAACCAGTGGGCCAATTCTCCCACCTCGTCCCTGCTCTTTACCTCGAGCCGTGCGGTGAGATCCCCCTCCCCTTCAGCCACGTCCTTTAGCCCGTCCACAACTCTGGATATGGGTCTGGTCATTGAATTAGACAAGACAGCCGTAACAGGCAACAGAATCACAATACATACAATAGCGATAAGGATCAGCAATTTAATCATCTGCCAGGTGTTGGCTTTCGCGATAGCCTTCGAATGGAGCGACGCGATCACCGCTATGCAATTCGAATTAGAATAAATAGGCAACACCCCCTGAAAATAGCTATTATTATTTACGATGACGTCGTTCAAGACAATCTCCTGATTATTTAGGCTCCACTCCCCATCGATCCTTTTAAACAGGCTCAGATCGTATTCTCCATACTCCTTAAGGTTGCCTATACTTAACCCGCCTTTTGTAAAGATATTAATATCGGTTCCGGAAAAGGTGGAAGCCCTTCTGATATAGGTCTCGTCCAGCCTTAATATCGCCTCTATAAAACCCAATTGAATATTCCCATAGGTATCCTTCTCTTCATTGAATGTCTCCGTAATAATGGGGATGAAGGATATCAGACAAAGAACATTGCCTATATCTATGAAAATGACTTTCTCCTTTTCAGGGATGGAATTCCCGAATTTTATTCCGATTTCAGAATCTTTGAACCCTTCCAGGTCTTTCCAATCCTCCACTTCCAGAAACCCACCCTCCTTAAGAACGGCCCCTTTTAAGGGCCCTTTTGACGCATCGGGAATAAATCCTAACTGATATTCATTTCCATCACGATGAACGGCAAAGGCGACCAGTTCGCCTTTCATGTTGTAAATGGCGGATTTCCATAATTTACCCGCTCTTCCGATCTGACCGATATCATAGGCCATGTTTCTGAGGGGTTTCGCCGTCATTGCTTGATTACTCTTGAAATCATTTACAAACTTAAGTGAAGATCCCACGTTGTTTATGGTCGCCATCTGCCGGGAATCTATCAGCAGCTTTTCCTGCTTTTCCATCAGGGTCTTGCGAATTATGGTAAAAGATTTTTTTATCAAATCGTTTGATGCTCCCCGATTCTGCTTGTTGATTATGATAGAGACAAGAATCGTCGAGATAAGCATAACAATAATGAGAAACGCCGCTGTTCCAATTGTCGTCTTGGTTCTCAGGGTCATCTTCATGTGGACTGCTCCTTATAAAAAGAGAATCTCTGATATTTCACAGATATCACCATTAAAATGATTGCAAAACTGATGCCATCATCCTGCATGATTCTTAAGAGACCCATCACACCGCGGCTCATGGGATAACCAGTGGAGCCCCTCGGGCGGGAGCCCGTGGCACCTTTGGTGCGGCGTAACCCGCCGAAGCTCCAGTCCTCCTTCGCCAAGGCTTCGGAGGACACCCGCATTCCTCCACGGTCAGGAGGCCGTGGCTTCCTGCGGAGGCGGGTGACGGGGATACATTGTTCGGTGTA